>JAOAEN010000009.1 GCA_026416775.1 Dehalococcoidales bacterium | reverse complement strand
ATACCGTCGTCATTGCCACCTCCAGAACGGTTGCCATCAGGGCCACTGTCGCCGCGGCAAGATCGGGGAAGACGATCGCCCTTGCGAACAAGGAATCGCTCGTTGCCGCCGGAGAGATCGTCATGCGCGAAGCCCGCAGAAGCGGTGCCCGTATTCTGCCGGTGGACAGCGAGCACAGCGCCATCTTCCAGTGTCTCAAAGGAGAAAGGAAGCCACCCCACCGCATCATCCTCACCGCCTCAGGCGGGCCCTTCCTGAAGCTGGGCAAAACAGAAATACAGAATGCGACCGCGGCGCAGGCACTCAGGCATCCGTCGTGGCGGATGGGCAAGAAGGTCACCGTTGATGCGGCAAGTCTTATGAACAAGGGGCTTGAGGTAATTGAAGCACACTGGCTCTTCAACATGCCGTTTGACCGCATCACGGTACTGGTCCACCCTCAGAGCATCGTGCACTCAATGGTGGAGTTTGCCGATGGCTCGGTAAAAGCCCAGATGGGCTACCCCGATATGAGGCTGCCCATCCAGTATGCCCTGACGTACCCCGAGCGCCTTAAGAACGAAAACCTCCCCCGTCTTGACTGGGTATCCCTGAAAAGCCTCACCTTTGACCTCCCGGATACCGAAAGGTTTCCCTGTCTTGAGCTTGCGGTAAGAGCCGGAAAGGCCGGGGGTACGATGCCGTCGGTCCTTGCTGCGGCGGATGACGTTGCCGTTGAGCTTTTCCTTGCCCAGCGCATCAGGTTTGGCGATATCCCGGACGTCTTAGGCCGGGTGCTTGCGGCACACCGCAACATATTCCGTCCGTCGCTTGAGGATATCCTGGAGGCGATGAGGTGGGCACGGGAAAAAACCTTTGAGCTTGCCGGAGGGACCCAATGATACTGACCATACTTGTCGGGGTGCTCGTCCTTTCGGTGCTTATCATCGCCCACGAACTGGGCCATTTTATTGCCGCCAAAGCCACCGGGGTGCCTGTGGAGGAGTTCGGCATCGGCTTTCCGCCGCGAATGCTCGGTAAAAAATGGGGCGAGACAGTCTACTCCATCAACTGGATACCCTTTGGCGGCTTCAACAAGATCACTGGCGAGGTCGACCCGTCAGTCCCACGGGGGCTTGCCAGCCGCGGCTACGGGGTGAGGCTCCTCGTGCTCGGCGGCGGCATCATTATGAATCTTATCTTACCCTTCATCCTGATGACGGCAGCCTTCATGATCCCCCACAGCGCCGTTGAGGGGAAAGTCATCGTCGAGGAAGTTGCCCCAGGCTCCCCGGCGGAAGCATGCGGGATACGTCCCGGAGACATTGTCTTAAGTGCTGACGGCAGGCCGGTCAGGAACTATGCCGATCTTTCCCGCATTACCCAGCTCCATCTGGGATTGAACCTTGAGCTGACCCTCACCCATACCGACGGCACGACGGAAACTGTCCGCGTCGTCCCGCGCTGGAAACCGCCGGAAGGACAGGGGGCAATCGGCATCGTCACGAGGACGCAGGACGTGCAGATCCTGCGGGAGAGCCTGCCCTTCTGGCAGGCCATACCTGCCGCGATAAGGGAATGCTGGGACGTGCTTGCCCTTTACAAGAACGGCATCATCGGCATGGTTATCGGCACCGTGCCCTTTGTGCCGGCGGGACCGGTGGCCATCGTGCAGGTCACCGGAGAGGTCGCCCATGCCGGGATCAGCCCCGTGCTCGAGCTCACCGCATTCATCAGCATCGCCATCGGCATCACCCAGATGATCCCGTTCCCGGCACTGGACGGGGGGAGGATCATCTTCGTCCTCATTGAATGGGCAAGACGCGGGAAACGCATCTCACCGCGGGTTGAAGGCATTGTGCACTCCATCGGCTTCATGATCCTCATTGCCATACTCGTGCTCGTCACCTATCAGGACATCATCCGCTGGGTCACCGGAGGTAGCCTCATACCATGATGAACCCGAGACGCATCAGCAAGGCGATCAGGGTGGGAGGAGTTACCATCGGTGGTGGTGCCCCTATCGTGGTGCAGTCCATGACGAAGACCGATACCCGCAATATCCGCGCCACCATCCGCCAGATAAAAGAGCTTGAGGATGCGGGATGTGAACTCGTGCGCCTGGCGGTACCCGATGAAGAAGCGGCACAGGCCCTCGGCGAAATAAAGAGAAAGGTCAGGATACCCCTCATCGCCGATATCCATTTTGACTTCCGGCTTGCCCTTGCCGCCCTCAGGGCAGGAGTTGACGGACTGCGCCTCAACCCCGGTAACATCGGCGAAGCGGACAAGATCAGGAAGGTCGTCCTTGCGGCAAAGGAAAGAGAGGTCCCGATACGCATCGGGGTAAATGCGGGAAGCCTACCGAGGCACCTGAGCGGGACGGGCAATGTCGCCGAGGCCATGGTTACCGCCGCTATGGAGCAGGTATCGCTTCTGGAAAACCTCGGGTTTGACCTCATCAAAGTGTCCCTCAAGGCTTCCGATGTCCCCCCCACGATTGAAGCCTACCGCCTGATTGCCGCAAGGATACCCTACCCTCTGCACCTGGGCATCACCGAGGCGGGACTACCCCGCACCGGGGTCATCCGCAGCGCTGTGGGGATCGGTACGCTGCTGTGGCTCGGCATCGGTGACACAATCCGCGTGTCACTTACCGCACACCCGCGGCACGAGGTCATCGCCGCCTACGAGATACTGAAAAGCCTTGACCTGCGCCGCCGGGGACCGGTGCTGGTGAGCTGCCCTGCCTGTGGCCGTACCGAAGCCAACGTGTTAAAATTAGCAAAGGAGGTGGAGAAGAGGCTTGCCGCGCTGGACAAGCCGGTCCGGGTGGCGGTGATGGGCTGTGTAGTGAACGGTCCCGGCGAGGCGAAGGATGCCGATGTCGGCATCGCCTGCGGTAAGGGTAAAGGCGTGATTTTCAGGCGCGGGGAAAAGGTGGCAGTGGTGGAAGAAAAAGACTATATCACCGCGCTCATGAAGGAAATAGAAATGCTCTGAAAGCAGCTACTGTAAGTCCCCCATCTCCCGGCAGAATATTTCTGGCAAAATTTAAGCCAGGTAAGGAGCTACGATGAAGAAAGCCATTTTTAGCCTGCTTGCAAGTCTGCTCATGCTTGCGGTGTTTTTCACCGGCTGCACAAGCGGCATCCCCAAGGAGACCTACGATCAGGCCGTCGCCAGCCTGCAGGACCTCCAGGGGAAATACTCGGACCTCCTCAGCCGGTACGAAAGCCTCAAACAGGAAAAAACACAGCTTGAAACCCAGCTAGAGAATGCCCGTTCAAGGGTCGCCGCCCTTGAAAAGGAGGTCGCCGACCTCAAGGCGCGCTACGAGCTCACCGGCGCCACACCCGCCGAGACCGCCGAAAAGATCGTCCGTTACTACCACGAGACCCATGTCTATTCCAGCTATGACCTCTTTGTCTGCTCGGACATGGCATCCGAGGTCTGGAACATGCTCAAGGCTGCCGGGGTCAGTTCCATTATCATGGTGGGTAACAGAGATGTTGCGATTACCGATATCATCCAGTCCAACCATGCCTGGGTGCTTGCCGAGATCGGCCCGGGTCAGTATCTGGCCCTGGAGACCACCGCCGGCTATTCCGTGCCTTACAGCCAGAACCCGCTCTACTACCGCGGCTGGACCTACAACAACCCAGCGGGGTTAAAGGCAGAAAACGAGCTGCGGAAGGAATACAATGTGCGGGTGGGCATACTGAACAACCTCATCCAGGAGCTCAACGAGGCAATTGACCGGTACAACCGTTCAACCTCTCAGGCAGAAGCCGACAGGTACTATGCCGTCTACGAAAAACTCAAGGAACTGAAAGAGCAGCAGGAAGCTGACCTGCTTGACCTCAGGGGCCGGCTTGAGAGCCTGGCAACACCGATGAAGATGTAGTCCCGGTCTGTAAATAAAAGGAGTCCGACGTGCGCGTTTCAAAGCTTTTCGGGAAGACGATAAGAGAAGTGCCCGCGGATGCCGATACCATCTCCCACCAGCTCTTACTACGGGCAGGTATGATCAGCCAGCTTGCCTCAGGCATCTATTCCTACCTTCCTCTCGGCTACCGCGTGCTCAGGAAGATTGAGGGCATCGTCCGCGATGAGATGAACAGAGCCGGCGGGCAGGAGTTACACATGCCGGTGCTCCAGCCTCTTGAGCTCTGGCAGCAGTCCGGGCGCGCCCAGTCCATGGGCAGGGTGCTCTTCACCCTCTACGACCGCAGAGAGCATGCGCTGGCACTCGGCCCCACTCACGAGGAGGTCATCACCCACCTTGCCAGCCGTTATGTCAAGAGCTACCGCGACCTTCCCCTGCTCCTCTACCAGATCCAGACCAAGTTCCGCGACGAGCCGCGCCCCCGCGGTGGGCTTATCCGGGTGCGCGAGTTCGCCATGAAGGACCTCTACAGCTTTGATACCGATGAAGCCGGTCTTGAGATAAGCTACCAGAAGATGGTACAGGCCTACGAGAACATCTACCGGCGCTGCGGGCTACCCGTGATGCTGGTGGAGGCGGATAGCGGTGCCATCGGCGGCAAGGACTCGCGCGAGTTCATGGCAATCACCGAAAGCGGCGAGGACGAGATTATCTACTGCCCGGACTGTCGCTATGCTGCCAACATGGAAAAGGCGGTAGCCGTCAAAGGACAGATCGGGGGCAGCGAGCCGCTCCCCGTGGTCGAGGTTGCCACGCCGGGCATGGGTACCATTGAGGAGGTCGCCGGCTACCTCGGGATACCGGCAAACCGCACCCTCAAGGCTGTCTTCTACGTTGCCGATGGCGCACTTGTCTTTGCCGTGATCCGTGGCGACCTCACGATCAACGAGGTGAAACTCAAGAACCAGCTCCATGCCACGGAACTGCGCATGGCAACGGAAGCCGAGGTCACCGGTGCCGGGATTGTTGCCGGGGCCGCCTCACCGGTGGGGCTTAAAGGTTTCAGGGTCGTTGCCGATGATTCGGTCACCACGGGGACAAACTTCGTTGCCGGTGCCAATAAACCGGACACGCACCTCAAGAACGTCAACTACCCGCGCGATTTTACCGCGGATATCGTGGCGGATATTGCCACCGCCCGCGCCGGGGACAGGTGCACGAGATGCGGCGGCACCCTCAGGGCCACGCGGGGGATCGAGGTGGGGCATGTCTTCAAGCTGGGAACGATTTACAGCGCTAAGTTCGGGGCAAGCTTCATCGATGAAAAGGGCGAGACCCGCCCGACTGTCATGGGCTGCTACGGGCTGGGGCTGGGGCGGCTCATGGCGGCGGTGGGGGAATACAACCACGACGAAAAGGGCATCGTCTGGCCGCTTTCAATTGCCCCATACCACGTCTATCTTTGCCCGCTCTTCCGCGAGGGCAGCAGGGTCACCGAGGTTGCCGAAAAGCTCTACCACGAGCTGGAAGCAGGCGGTATTGAGGTGATTTACGACGACCGGGAAGAGTCCGCCGGGGTCAAGTTCAACGATGCCGACCTCCTCGGCATCCCCTTCCGCCTGACGGTAAGCCCGCGCACGCTGGAAAAGGAAGGCGTGGAACTGAAGAAACGCACCGAAAAGGACGCCGAAATCGTGAAGCTCACCGAGGTCGTGACAAGGCTCAGAGGCCTCATCTCCGCCTGAACTGATGGTACCCCAACCCGGTAATCTGGAGGTATTGAAATGAGACAGTTTGTGCTCACCGTTGCCGCCGGTAAAAGGCTGATTGCCCGCGCCCTTGCCGCAAGCGCCGCCGTGAAGGACACCCTCAGGAAGGGAACACTGGTCATTGTCGCCGGCACCACCGGTTCCTGCATCGCCGAGGAAATACTTGAGCTCATCGGCGAAAGGAATAACTTCTCAAGGCAGGGGTTCTACCGCGGTATCACGCTACCGCCGGCCTACAGGGTCAACGCTGCCGGAAGGCTCGCCGAGCAGGCACATTTTCCCGGCGACGTGGTGATCAGGGACGGCACCTGGCTCAGGGGCAAAACGGTGAACGACGTGGCTTCTGAGCTCAGGGAAGGAGATATCGTCATCAAGGGAGCCAATGCCCTTGACCTGAAACACCGCCGTGCCGCCATCCTCGTCGGGCATCATGAAGGTGGCACCATCGCCGCGATACTGCCGGCGGTGGTGGGCAGGCGTGTGCGCCTCATCATCGCCGTTGGGCTGGAAAAACGCATCGACGGCGACCTTGACGCCCTTGCCCTGAAGGTAAACTCACCGGGTTCTCAGGGAATGCGCCTCCTGCCCGTGCCGGGAGAGGTCTTCACCGAACTTGAGGCGCTCAGGCTCCTCACCGGGGTTGATGCCGAGCTTCTTGCTGCCGGCGGGGTGGCAGGGGCAGAAGGCAGCATCCGCCTTCTCATCAGCGGCACCGAAGCCCAGGAAGTCGCCGCTGAAAAACTCCTCGCCTCGCTTGCTGGCGAGCCACCATTCACCATCCCTTAGGACATGTTCCAATGGGGATCCGCCTGCAAAAAAACCTTTGTGAGAGATGAACAGGCAGAGCAAGCAAATAAGACAGGGTTTTTGTTTTTTATGCTCCGGGGGCAGTTTTTCCCCTGATGCGCCGCTCCAGGGCAGACCTTGCCAGAAGCACACGTCTGCCGCAAGTGAGGCACCTTACGCCGATATCTGCCCCCAGCCGCACCACCTCCCAGCGGTCGCCGCCGCACGGGTGCTTCTTGTTCAATCTGACGATATCGCCCAGCCTGATTTCCCGCATTTAGAAAGAATCACCTTCCATACCGGAAAGAATACGGTTGATTTTATCCCTCAGTTCCCCGGCTGCCCGCCGTGCCGCCAGAGCAAAGTCATCCCCGCTCGATGCATAGAGGACCTGCCGCGATGAATTGATAATCGTCCGTCGTTTTGCCATGTCCATCCCGTACTTCACCACCAGTTCAAGCTCGCCCCCCTGAGCCCCCACCCCCGGGATGAGCAGAGGTATCTCGGGATACTTCTGTCTTATCATCTTCAGCTCCTCGGGATAGGTCGCCCCCATCACCAGCCCGAGGTTGCCGTGCCGGTTCCATTCCGCCACCCTTGCCGCCACGACCTCAAAAAGCCTTTTCCCGCCATCTGCAACGATAAGCGATTGAAAGTCCGCCGCTCCCCGGTTGGAAGTACGGCAGAGGACAAAGACGCCGCGGTCGCGGCGCTCAAAAAACGGCTCAAGGGCATCATAGCCGAGGTAGGGGTTCACAGTAACGGCATCGGCACCGAAGTAATCAAAAAGAGACTGTGCATACGCCCGGGCGGTATTACCGATGTCACCCCGCTTGGCATCAAGAATCACCGGGATACCATCGGGGATAAACTTCCTCGTCTCTTCAAGGGCTTTTAGCCCGTCGGTTCCCTGTGCCTCGTAGAAAGCGATGTTCGGCTTGTAAGCGCAGACAAGATCCGCCGTTGCCTCAACGATCGCCCGGTTGAAGTCCGCGATGCTTTTACCCCAGGGCATGAGTGCCGGGTCGGGGTCAAGCCCCACACAGAGAAGACTGTGACTACGGACAATCGCCGCCTCCAGCTTTTCCAGAAAGTTCATGGCTTCAGCAATACCACCGGAAAACTACATCCCGCTACCTGAAGACGTCAACGCCTCGGGAGGTAGCATGTCCGTAAGGATCTTTTCCATCGCCATGGTATGACTGCATAGCCCCCATTTGGCGAAGAAACTGCAACTGCACTGCCATCTGCCATCACGGTAACTGACATCATACTCGCTGTTTTCGCCGCGGAACTTCACCGCAAGCTCATAAAACCTCACCCTGTCCTTCTCCTGGGCATAGCGGTTGGCCTTCTCAATTTTCCCGATAAGACTTGATGGCATCATGGCTACCTCCTCCAAACTAAAGGGCACCTGCCTGTACGGTCAGGTGCCCTCATTTCGCAGCACGAAAAGTGCAGCCTCCCTCAAGCCCAAACCCATTCATAACACCATAATTTTACCGTTATTGGAGAAAAAAGTAAAATCTCCGGCCACGTTTCTGCCAGTCATTTGCATTTTGACGGTCTCCCAGGCCACAAACTTACTCCCCTCTCACATCGGCTCATCCACCGGGTTGGCGCTTTCGATTGAGTGAGAAGAGAATTTAGATTTCAGATAGACTTAAGCATCTCTGTTCTAACTCGTTCTTTTGACACGGCCATCTCCTGACCGTATAATCCTAACTACGGGTGTTATGAAGAAGGCACGCATCGGAATACTCCCCGGGGGTGGCGACTGCGCCGGGCTCAACCCCGCCATCAAGTGGGTGGTCAAGACCGCCACGGACGAACGCCTCGTGTGGGAGAGGGGTATCAGCTACGAAGTCTTCGGCATCCGTGACGGCTGGAAGGGGCTGCTTGATGTTGACCCCGCCACCTGGGATACCGCCGGGCATATCGTGCCTCTGAATTCCGAAATCGTCCGCACGTGGGACCGCTACGGTGGGACGATGCTGGGAACCTCACGCTACAGCCCGTTTGACCCCAAACACGAGACGTCAAAGCTCGTCATGCAGAATATCGAGCGGCTCGGGCTTGATGCCCTCATCGTCATCGGCGGTGACGGTACACTTGCGGCGGCAACCCGCTTCGCCCGCGAGGGCATCAACATCATCGGCATCCCGAAAACGATTGATAAAGACCTTCCCGAAACCGATTACACCCTGGGCTACGAGACCGCCCTCAACGTGATCGTGGAAGAAGTCGACCGGCTGCGCACGACCGCCGGCTCGCACAAGCGCATCTTCGTCGTGGAGACGATGGGGCGCACCGCCGGCTGGCTTGCCCTTGAGGGCGGGGAGGCCTGCGGGGCATATATCATTCTCATCCCGGAGTACGATTTTTCGTTTGACCGCGTCAATGAGCTGGTGATGGAAGGAAGGAGGGCAGGCACCCGCTACGAGATCGTCATCGCCGCCGAGGGTGCCAAGCCTGTCGGCGGCACGGAAGTGGTACGCAAGGAAGGCGTTGACAGCTTCGGACGCAAGGCGCTCGGCGGTATCGGCGAGGTCGTTGCCCGGGAGATTGAAAAAGGCACTGGGCTTGAGACGCGGAGCATCGTACTCAGCCACCTGCAGCGTGGCGGCGCCCCCTGTGCGTACGACCGGCGCATGGGCAGGTACTTCGGTATTGCCGCCGTTGACCTCATCGTGAGAAGAAAGTTCGGCAACATGGTCTGCCTCAAGAACGGCATGATTTCCTGCGTGCCGCTGGAGAGTATCTACGGCAGGATCAGCCGTGTCGATGTCGCCACCCAGTACGACCCCGACAGGTATAACGGAAGGCGGACAATCCTCAGGATAGAGGAATAGCTTGAACATTGTCCACCGGGCTGTAAGGATACTACGGGAGCAGGGCATTACCGTTTTTGTCAGAGCATGCCTCGCCTATCTGACGGGACTGCGGCACCGTTTCCGCGTGAGGTACTACGCCTGGAAAAAGACGGTCTCCGTTCGCCTCGGACAAGCGACGGTCACCTTCACCGTGGACGGCCAGGATGATGCGGTGGAGCTCCTGTACGCGATGGAGACCGAGCAACCGCTGCTGCAGGCGATGATGGAAGAACTGGGACCCGGCGATACCTTCTGGGATGTCGGTGCCAATCTCGGCTTTTACTCGCTGGCCGTTGCCACCGTATTCCCCCGGGTGCAGGTACTGTCCTTTGAACCCCACCCCGTTACCGCCCGGAAACTGAGGGACAACATCAGCCTGAACCGCAGGGTAAATATCCGTGTCCTTGAGCTGGCGCTTGCCGACTTCGACGGCACCGCCGGGCTGACCCTGCCCCAGAGCCAGAAACACGGACAGGCACATCTGGTTTTCGCCGCCGGAACCACGACCCGAAAAGTGCGGGTACTCACCGCCGATAGCCTCATTAGCACTGGTGCCGCCGCCAGACCGGACGTTTTGAAAATAGACGTGGAAGGGGCGGAGCTTCTGGTCATCCGGGGCATGAAACAGGCAATCGCACAATGCCGGACCATCTTCTGCGAGGTCCATCCTGCACAAAGCACCCGGTACGGTTATACCGCGGAGGAACTGCTGGAATTCCTGCAGGGCCAGGGGTTCCAGTTGAAGAGGCTTTTGGAAAGAGCGGCCACATTTCACCTGAAAGCGTCCCGGAGTCAAGAAACGGCAGGGTAGAAATAGATGACGGATAACCTTGATTCTTTGGTGTTGCAGGTGGCATTCGCTCAGGATGCCGCCACAAAGCGTGAAATCCACCGCACCATCCGCAGGCTGGCGGATGGCCGCGGTGTATTCTGTTCAAGCCTGCAGAAACTCTACGAGGCGGCAAGCCGCGGTGCCCTTGATGGGGTAACCGTACCCGCCATCAACATCCGCGGTCTCACCTACCACGTGGCGCGGGCGGTCTTCCGTGCCGCAAAGAAGGAAAAGGCAGGCATCTTTATCTTCGAAATTGCCCGTTCCGAGATGGAATACACCCGCCAGAGTCCTGCCGAATATGCCGCCTGTGTCCTTGCCGCCGCAATGCGTGAGGACTACAGTGGCCCTGTTTTCCTGCAGGGTGACCATTATCAGGTGCGGCGGGCGATGTACCGTGAAAACCCGCATCAGGAACTCGACGCCATCAGGAAGCTAATACAGGACTCAATTGATGCTGGCTTCTATAACATTGATATTGACGCTTCAACACTGGTTGACCTAAGCCGCAGGGAACCCGCCGCCCAGCAGGAAACAAACTACCGCATCACCGCCGAGATGACACATTTTATCCGCTCAATAGAACCCGAAGGTATCACCATCTGCATCGGGGGAGAAATCGGCGAAATCGGCAGGGGCAACAGCACCCCGGAAGACCTCAAGGCATTCATGGACGGCTATCTGGCAGTGCTCGGGAGCACCACGAAAGGCATCGCCAAGCTCAGCGTGCAGACCGGCACCACCCACGGTGGCATCGTCCTGCCCGATGGCTCCATCGCCGAGGTAAGCATTGATTTTGCCACACTCAGGAAGCTCTCCCGCATTGCCCGCGAAGAGTACGGGCTGGGTGGGGTTGTCCAGCACGGGGCATCCACGCTGCCCGACAGCGCCTTTGACATGTTCCCGGAGGCAGGTACCCTTGAGGTGCACCTCGCCACCGGTTTCCAGAACATCATCTTTGATAGCCCGCACTTTCCGCCCGAGCTCCTTGCAAAAATCAGGGAGCATCTGCTTTCCCGCTACCGCAACGAAATGAAAGAAGGGGAAACCGAGCCCCAGTTCCTCTACAAGACACGCAAAAGGGCATTCGGCGACTTTAAAAGAGAACTGTGGGAGATACCACCATCAGTGCTCGAGAAAATCATGACGGAGCTTGAGGCACGCTTTTCTCTCATCTTCCGCAAGCTCAACATCAACGCAACCGGAGACCTTGTCCGGCGCTACATCCTAGCTCCCCCGGAAAAACTGGCCTGAAAAAACCTAGGGGCCGGTCCTCATGAACCAGCCCCCGTATATGAATTTCTCCGTTTGAGCTGCTCTTTATGCCTTGCCGATGCGGTACATCTTGGTGCCGCAGGACGGGCAGACGCCCTGAGTTGCCGGCTTACCATTCTTCATGGTAATCGCCTTGGCATTCTTCATCTCCTTCTTCGCGCGGCACTTCACACAATAAGCCTGCATTCTTCCCTCCTTCTGTGAAGCTGTTTGGTAACACGATATAACATTCCTGCGTTCGTGTCAAGTGTGGGAGTACGAATGGCTGACTGTTGACGAAGCTAAATTTCCCCGCACTCATTACCTTTATGCTATACTTATTCTTGAACAAGACGGAAGAGGGCTGACCATATGACTAAGACCAGAGTGGGTATTATCAACGTGACCGGTTACGCCGGCGTGGAACTGGCAAGACTGCTCCTCAACCATCCCGGGGTTGAGCTTACCTCCGTCACCGGGCGCAGCGCCGCCGGGCAGCTTCTCGGTGACTTTTTCCCGCACCTGAGCGATGCGGACCTCACCATCGAGGCAAACCTCGGCGAGGTGGACATTGCCTTTTCCGCCATGCCCCACAAAGAAAGTGCCCAGGCGGTGCTCCCCCTGCTGGAAAACGGCACCAGGGTCATTGACATCAGTGCCGATTTCCGCCTGCGGGATGCGGGTGCCTATCCACAGTGGTACGGGTTTGAGCATCCTGCCCCGCAGTGGCTGAAGAAAGCGGTGCTCGGGCTTCCCGAACTCTACCGGGAAAAGATACGCTCCGCCCAGCTAGTTGCCTGCCCCGGATGTTACCCCACCGGCGCCATCCTAGCACTGGCACCGGCGGTCAAATCGGGGCTTATCCGTCCGGAGGTCATCGTTGACAGCAAGTCCGGCATTTCCGGCGCCGGGCGCAGCCTGAGCCTGACGACGCATTTTTCCGAGGCCAACGAGGACGTCACGGCTTACTCCCTGAGCGGGCACCGGCACCTGCCCGAAATCACGCAGGAGCTTGCCCTCCTCAAGCCCGGTTTTTCTCCCGCCATCACTTTTGTCCCCCACCTCATCCCGATGACCCGCGGGATCCTCCCCACCGCCTACGCCCCGCTTGTTGCGGGAAAACTCCCCGAGGGCAAACGCGGGGAGGAAGAACTGCTCAATATCTACCGCGATTTTTACAGGGACGAGCCGTTCGTGAGGGTGGCAACATCATCCCCCCATACCAAGTACACCTGGGGGAGCAACTACTGCTACGTTTACGCCACCATTGACCACCGCACCGGCCGGCTCATCGCCGTCAGCGCACTTGATAACCTGATGAAGGGTGCGGCAAGCCAGGCGATCCAGAACATGAACATTATGCTCGGTATTCCCGAGACCACAGGGCTTGAAGCCGCCGGCATCTATCCGTAGCGGAGAACGGCATGGCAAAGTACGTACATCTCGCGACAGGTTGCGAGGTCCCGACACCTTCCGGCAGCTATTGCCTCCGCAAGGAGGTAAGACTTGCGCTGGACGGACAGGACCTCTTTTACGTCCTGAGCCATGCCTGCGTGGATGCATCATGCTGCGGGGCAACCGATTTCGATACCGCCATCGTGCCGGGATTTATCGTCCGCTGGAAACAGGAGACCAACGAGAGGGGTCTGCCCGTCTCCGAGGTAGTACCGGTTACCGATGAAACGACACGCGCCCGCATAAGTAGCCTCATCAAAGAGACCGAACACATCAGCCGGGTGGAGTTCTGGTAAACGGAAAGACAGAACCTACCCCGTTTCTTTTTCCAGCCGCTCGCTGTATGCCTGCATCAGCCGGCGCGTGATTTCCCCCGGCTTTCCCTCACCGATCGTCACCGAGTTACCGCCGGCATCCCGCACCTCGGTTACCGGCATGATGCCCATCACCGCATTGGTGACGAAGGCCTCCTGGCACTTGCGGATCACGCCGATGCCCACCGTGCCCTCGGTGGCGGTGATACCAAGCCCGCGCGCAAGTTCAATGACAAGCTCACGTGTTACTCCGGGAAGAATACCGCTCCCGAGCGATGGTGTGACGAGGCGGGAGTCCCGCACAAAAAAGATGTTGCAGCCGCCGCCTTCGGCAATAAACCCGTCATCGTTGAGAAGCAGGGCTTCATCCAGGCCACGTGACGCCGCCTCCATCCTCGCCATGACGCTTGCGAGATGGTCTATGGTCTTCATTCCATCGATGACCGATTGCGTGCAGCGCCGCACCGTGGCAATACCGAGCCTGTAGCCGCGCTCATACTTTTCCGGCGCGGGCGGGACATAGGGTCTTGCCGTCACCAGCAGCGTGGGTCTACCGCCTTCCCCCTTCCACGGAGGGTCTTCCCCCTCCCCGCCGGAGACCGTAATACGCAGCCGTGCTTCGGTAAGTCCGTTCGCGGCAAGCACCCTTTGGCAGACCGTTCCGAAGTCCACACCCTTAAGCCTATCGGCAAGCCCGATTACCTTTGCGGATTTCATCAGGCGGGCAAGGTGCCTTTCCAAAAGAAAGACCTTGCCGTTACGGGCACGCATGGTCTCATAAAGACCGAAGCCGTAAAGAAAGCCATAGTCATTGATGGAGAGGAAAGCCCTTGCGCGCGGCAGGAGCTCCCCGTTCAGATACACGGTTTCTTCCACAAGAATTTACCTCCTTACCGACAGGACATCTTCAGGAAATTGGCAAGGATCTGGTGACCTGCCGGAGTCATGATTGATTCGGGATGGAACTGCACCCCCTCCACTGCCTCGCTTGCGCTCCTCACCCCCATGATGACGCCATCATCCGTCCTTGCCGAGACCTCAAGGCTTTCCGGGATGCTTTCCGGGGCAATGACGAGGGAATGGTACCGTCCTGCCACCATGGGCGAGGCGATCCCTGCAAAAATCGTCTTACCATCGTGAAAGACGGGCGATTCCTTGCCATGCATGGGGACCTTCGCCCGCCTTACCTCCGCCCCGTAGACATAGCCGATGCACTGGTGTCCCAGACACACCCCGAGGATGGGAATCCTGCCCCGGAAATAGCGGATAACGTCGTTGGAAATCCCGGCCTCAAGCGGGGTGCAAGGCCCCGGCGAGATGATGATATGGCTCGGCTTCATCCGCTCGATGTCCTCAAGACCCAGAGCATCATTACGGAAGGCAACCGGCTCCGCCCCCAGCTCGCCGAGGTACTGCACGAGGTTATAGGCAAAGGAATCGTAGTTATCAATCACCAGAATCACATTCCCGTCTCCCCGCCGAGACCTAGTGCCTGCATAAGTGCCCGTGCCTTGTCCAGCGTCCCCCCGTATTCCGCCTCTGGCTCGGAATCATAGACGACCGCCCCGCCCACCTGAAAATACGCCCTGCCCCCCCTGACGATAAAGG
>JAOAEN010000099.1 GCA_026416775.1 Dehalococcoidales bacterium | reverse complement strand
CAGTAAGGGTAAGGCGCAAGCTCGAGGGCCGCCACGAGGTCGTGCTGGCGCCGCTACCGGCGATGATCACCGTGGTGAGGGAAATCAACACACCGCGCTATCCCACCGTGCCGATGCGCCTTGCCGCAGCGGAAGCCCCGGTACCGATCTGGGACAACAAGATTATGCAGCTTGACGAGAACCGGGTCGGGCTCAAGGGCTCGCCGACGCAGGTGCGCCGCATATTCTCGCCAGAAAGGGTGAAGGGCGAAATAATTTCGCGCGATGGCGACCGTCCGGATGACGTCGCCCGCCGTCTTATTGAAAAGATGCTGGAAAGGGATACCATCTCTCTCTGAAGTGTCTGAAGAAGTAAAAAAGCCAAAAAGACCCCGCGGTACCCCGCGGCTCATTCCCGGAAGGTGCATCGCCTGTGGCGCGCGCTGTGAAAGCGAGTGCCCCAAGGATGCCATTACCATGAACGAGAAGGGGGAGCCGGTCATTGACCTTGAGAAGTGTACGCGCTGCCGGCTCTGCATCAAGGCATGTCCCGTCGGGGCGATCGAGATCTACTTCACGCCTGAGGAGCAGAAGATCCTCGACGAGCTCTCGGCAAAGGAGCGGGCGAAGCCTGAAGCCGCGCCCGAAAAGCCAGCCGAAGCACACCTTGCAAAGCTCGGTGAGTACCGTGGCGTGTGGGTCTTCGTGGAGCATGCCGAAGGCAGACCCGCCGAGGTCTCTTGGGAGCTGCTGGGGGTGGGTGCCGGCCTTGCCCGGGCACGCGGAGTTGAGCTTGCCGCGGTGGTCATCGGGGATAATGTTGAACACCTTGCCCGCGAGGCCTTTGCCTACGGTGCCCATAAGGTGTATCTCGTTGATGCCCCGGTCTATCATTACTACCGTACCGAACCCTATTACCGGACCCTCTGTTACCTTGCCGAGAAATACAAGCCGGAGATTATCCTCGTCGGCGCCACGGGCTTGGGACGTGACCTTGCCGGGGCGGTCGCCACGCGCCTTGAGACCGGTCTTACTGCCGACTGTACCGGGCTTGCCATTGACGAAAGGGGCTTTCTGCTCCAGACCCGTCCCGCCTTCGGCGGGAACATCATGGCGACCATCCTTACCGAGCGCACGCGTCCCCAGATGGCAACGGTGCGTCCCCACGTGATGCCCATGCCGGAGAAGGATGCCTCGCGGAGTGGAATCATCATCCGTGAGGAAGCACCTGTCCGGGAAGAGGAAATCGCCGTCAAGGTGCTCGAGATCATCCCTGACACAAGGCTGGACACGGTTGACGTGGCGGCAGCCGATATCATCGTTGCCGGCGGCAGGGGGCTGGGAAGCGCCGAAAACTTCAGGATCCTCGAGGAACTTGCCAGTGAACTCGGTGGAGTGGTCGCCTGCTCGCGTGCCGCCGTGGAAGCCGGCTGGATGCCTCTGGAAAGACAGGTCGGGCAGACGGGCAAGACCGTGCGTCCCAAGATCTACTTCGCGGTCGGCATAAGCGGTGCCATCCAGCACCTCGTCGGTATGCAGGATGCGGAGACCATCATCGCCATCAACCGTGACCCCCATGCCCCGATCTTTGAGGTGGCGACCTACGGGATTGTTGGCGACCTTTTTGAGGTGGTGCCGGCAATCACCGCTTACATCCGTAAACGGCGTGCCGAAAAGGCGGCAGGAAGTAAATAGAAAAGGAAGGATGCTGCGTTGAGTGCCAGGGTAATTATATTTTCCATCCTTTTCGCCGTTGCGGTTATTTTCTTTCTTTATAGCTGTTACCGCCGTCTCGGTCTTGTCCTGAAGGGTAAGCCGGAAAACCGCTTTGATGCCCCCTTAAGGCGGCTCTGGAGCATGCTCTATTACGGGATCGGGCAGCGGCGGGTGGTGGAAAAGCGCTTTGGTCTGAACCATTTCGTTCTCCACTGGGCTTTCCTTATCCTGCTCATCTCCAATACGGAGTTTCTCCTGAGCGGGCTTGCCCCCGATGTGATCAACCTTGCGCGCCTGCCTGATGGCGCCTACTTTACCCTCAGTGCCATCTTTGATATCGTCTCGGTGCTTGCGCTGGTTTCCGTCGTGCTTGCAATCATCCGCCGGCTGACCTTCCCCCCGCCCTATGTCGAGGCGCGCAGCCGGGATGCGTTCACCATTCTCCTTCTCGTTGCCGGGCTCATGATCGCCTATTTCGGCATGAATGCCTGCGAGATTGCTGCTGGCACCGAGCGTGCTGCTGCCTACATGCCGGTCTCCCGCTTCGGTGCCTTGCTCATCCCGTCGGGGACGGGCGTTGACACCCTGCATACTGCGGGTGAGGTCTTCTGGTGGCTTCATGCCGTTATCCTGCTGTTTTTCCTGAACTACCTGCCCTACAGCAAGCATATCCACATCATGACGGCGGTGGTGAACTGCTTTTTCCGCAGTCTGGAGAAGGTGAGGACGCAGCCGCGCGAGGAGTTCAGGAAGGGAGCCACCTTCGGTGTCGGGGAGGTGGCCCAGTTTAGCCGGAAGGCGCTCTTTGATAGCTTTTCCTGCACCGAATGCGGGCGCTGCTCGGACAACTGCCCGGCGACCTTCACCGGCAAGCGCCTGCAGCCCAGGCTCGTCATCCACGACATCAAGGTGAACCTGCTCAGGAATTACGCGGAGCGTGATGGGAAGCTCCCTCTTATCGGCGGGAGTGGTGAAGGGAGCGTGGCGGAGGAAGCCATCTGGGCGTGCACGACGTGCGGTGCCTGCATGGAGGTCTGCCCGGTCTTTATCGAGCATGTCCCCCGCATCGTTGACATGCGCCGCTACCTCGTGGAGATGAAGGCAAAGTTTCCCGAGGAGCTCATCACGCTTTTTGAGAACATGGAGCAGCGTTTTAATCCCTGGGGGATTGTGCCCACCGAGCGCACCAAATGGGCACAGGATATGGACGTTAAGCCCTTTGAGCAGGGTAAAACCGAATACCTCTTCTTTGTGGGCTGCGCCGGGGCTTTTGATAGCCGCAACCGCAACACGACCGTTTCGCTGGCGAAGATCTTCAACAGGGCCGGTATTTCGTGGGGCACGCTGGGCAGGGATGAAATGTGCTGCGGGGACAGCCTGAGGCGGCTCGGCAATGAGTACGTTTTCGACCGCCTGGCACAGGCAAATGTGAAGATGCTCAGGGAAAGGGGTGTGAAAAAGGTCATCACCCAGTGCCCGCACTGCTATTCCACGCTTAAGAACGACTACCGCCAGTACGGGGCGGACTTTGAAGTCGTCCATCATGTTGAGCTCATTGCCAGGTTTATCAGGGATAGCAGGCTCAGGCTGAAGCCCCTAACGGGGACAGGTAATCTTGTCTTCCACGATTCATGCTATCTGGGCAGGTACAACGGCATTTACGATGCCCCGAGGGATGTCCTCGCGGCAGTGACAGGCAAGGCCCCCGTTGAGATGAAGCGTAGCCGCAGCCGGGCTTTCTGCTGCGGGGCAGGGGGTGGCAGGATGTGGATGGAGGAAAACGAGGGCAGGCTCATCAACGTTGCCCGCGTCGAAGAGGCTCTGGAAAAAGACCCGCAGGCGGTCTGCGTCTGCTGTCCCTACTGCATGACGATGTTTGACGATGGCCTCAAGGACAAGGGGGTGGCGGACAGGGTGCAGGTGCTTGACCTTGCCGAAATCGTGGCGAGGTCGCTTGCCGATTGACGGCTTAAGCATTTTGCACAATAGACTTCTCGGTGCTGACGGAATATAATCAAGCAGGATGCCTTTTCCTTTTTTAACCTGTACGGGTCCAGTTCTTGGGAAAGGAGTGAGTGATGGTCAAAGAGATACCGGTCATTTATTTCCAGGCGGCTACCTGCAGCGGATGTGCCGTGACCATGCTCAACACGGCAAGCCCCACTATCAAGAACGTGCTCATTGACCCGCTTGTCCCGGGGGTGCATATCAATCTTAGGTTCCACCCGGTGATCATGGCGGCAAGCGGGGAAATGGCAATTGAGCTGATGGAGGACACGGTAGCCCGTAAAAAGGGTGAATATGTCCTCGTGGTGGACGGGGCGATCTCCACGGCAGACGGCGGGGTTTACGCTGTGGTCGGGGAGAGGGGTGGCAGTCCGGTGACGACGCTGCAGCGGGTGGGTGAGCTTGCCCGTGATGCGATGGCGGTGATTGCCATGGGTACATGCGCTTCCTTCGGCGGGATTTCGGCGGCTCCCCCGAACCTCACCGGCTGTGTCCCGGTAAAGGCTGCCCTCGAGCAGAAGGGGATCAATAAACCGCTCATCAATATCCCGGGATGTCCCCCGCACCCGGACTGGTTCTTCGGCACAGTTGCCAGCATTATCCTTCACGGCCTGCCGAAACCCGAAGACCTTGACGAACACCTGCGCCCGAAGGCTTATTACGGTAAACTCATCCACGAGAACTGCCCGCGCCGTGCCTACTTTGACGAGGGCAAGTTCGCCAGAAAATTCGGGGAGGACGGTTGCCTCTACGAGCTTGGCTGCAAGGGCCCCATCACCTACGCGGACTGCCCCCTGCGGCGCTGGAACAGCGGCACCAATTGGGTCATCGGTGCCGGGGCCCCGTGCAACGGCTGCACCCAGCCGGAATTCCCGCACGGGATGGCCCCGTTCTACGAGAAGCTCATTGATGTTGATCTCCCGGTGGTCGGCGCCTACTGGGCAAACAAGACTAAGGAGGCAAACTAATGGGCAGAATTGTCATTGATCCGGTTACCCGGCTTGAAGGACACCTGAAGATAGAATGCATCGTGGAAAACGGGGTAATCAGGGATGCCCGTGCCACTGGTAACCTCTTCCGCGGGATTGAGCTTATCTTGAGGGGCCGCGACCCGCGGGATGCCCAGGTCATTGCCCAGCGGATATGCGGGGTCTGCCCGCAGTCGCACGGCGTGGCGGCGGCACTGGCATTGGACAGTGCTTTCGGCATTGCCGCAAAGATACCCGATAATGCCCGGCTGGTACGCAGCCTTATCCAGGGTGCCCACGTGGTGCAGGACCATATCCTGAATTTCTATCACCTTGCTGCCCTTGACTACGTGAACATTGCCGATGTTGCCAAATATGAGGGTAAGGACAGCAATCTCAATTCGCTGAAGGAGTTCATCGCGCGCGGCTCGCCCGAGCCATTCCTGCCCCGCTACGAAGGGGACTACCGCCTGCCGCCCGCGGTGAACCAGGAGTGCGTCGCCCATTACGTCAGGGCGCTTGAAATGCGGCGCATCGGGCATGAGGCGGTGGCGATCTTCAGCGGCAAGATCCCCCACAGCGTGGGAATCATCCCCGGCGGAATTACTACCACTCCCACCACCGATAGCCTCATGGCTTATATCTGGAAGATCAAGACCCTCAAGGACTTCGTTGATAACGTGTACCTTCCGGATGTCATGGCGATTGCCCGTGCCTATGCCGACTATCTGGAGATAGGTGCCGGCTGCCGTAACCTCCTTTCCTACGGCATGTATGACCTTGATGGCACAAGCCCTGAC
>JAOAEN010000098.1 GCA_026416775.1 Dehalococcoidales bacterium | reverse complement strand
CCATTCCCAGGTAGAAACGGGGCTGAACTACGTGACTCCGCTTATCCTGGACTATCAGGTGAACCACCGCGAGTTTTCTCCGAAGGGCAACCGGAGCGATTACGAGGCACCCCACGGCATTTACCGCTGTAAGGGCGAGGACAGGTGGGTGGCCATCGCGGTGACGAGCGATGAGGAATGGCAGAAGTTCGTTGAGGCCATCGGGAGCCCGGCATGGGCACTTGATAAGAAATATGCGAAAGCCGCCGACCGGATAAAGTACGCCGATGAGCTTGACCGTCTCGTGGAATCATGGACGGTAAACTATCCCCCCGAGGCGGTGGAGGCCATCCTGCAGAAAGCCGGCGTCCCCGCCGGGGTGGTGGCCAATGCCCGCGATATTGATGAAGACCCCCAGATGAACTACTACAACTTCTACCGCGAGCTGGCCCCCCCCTACATGGGCAGACTGCGCTATTACCCCCCCGCCCCGATCAAGCTTTCCCGCGCGCCGACGGCGGTGCAGCGCCCGGTGCTCCTCGGCGAGCACACCGATTACATCTGCACACAGATACTGGGTATGTCGCAGGGCGAGGTGGACGAACTGCGTAAGAAGGGGGTCTTTGAGTAAATAATAGCCCGGTATCTTGAGCCATCCTGTTTTATGTCCTATACTTGGGCAGGGGGAGCAGGGACAGTGCCTCTTGACATAAGTAAAGTTGCCGGTGAGGTCTTTGCCTTGGCCCACCGCATGAGGGAACGGCACGGCGAAAGGGAGGAAGCCATCAGTTTTGCCCTGAAGACGATGCATGAGGCAACCGGTCGTCTGGAGGGTCTGAAGCAGAAGGTTGCAGCTTCCCGCACCACCTACCTTGTGGCGGAAATTGTGGAAGGGCTGGGGGAGAAGTTCGCGGCATGTGCCGTGCCGATAGACTTTACGGTTATTGCCACCGATGGCTCCCATATTGACGTTGACCGCCACCAGGCTGCGCGGTGTTATCTCATCAATACTGGCTCGGTTGTCATGAGGTATGGCACCAGTCCCGCGGCAAGGCTTGCCAGCACCCCACGTTTTTACGGCGATGAGGCGGACCTTGAAATTACGCCCCCCGGGGGCGGGCGCGGGCAGGCGGTGGAAGGGACACTCCTCGGGATTAAACGTGCGGTGGAGGAGTTGCGTGCCCTTCTTGAACTGGCCGGGGCACTTCCGGCGGGTACGGAAGTGCTGGGGCTGCTTGACGGTTCGCTGATCCTCTGGGGGCTTGAGGCCTATCCGGAGTTTGTCGCCGACGTACTGGTGGGAAGGGAAATGGTGGGCTGCCTTGACGGGATGAAGGAGATTGCCCGCAGGCTCAAGTTTGCCCTGGCAAGTTACATCAGCTACCCGCGGAGCACGGACGTCGTCAATTTACTGCGGGTGGCGGTCTGCCCCGTTGAAGCTGCGGACTGTGACCGGCTCTGTCCGCCGGGGAAGGAGCGTGCCTGTGACAGGCTGTCCGGTCTGCGCGACCGCGACCTTTTTTTCAGGACGCTTTTGCCCGGGGAGAGGTCCGCGCTTTTTGCCAGCCGCTCGCAGATCGTCCGCAGCCGTTACGGCGTGCACCGTATCCATTTCTATTACCTGCATACCGGCGATGAAATCGCACGGGTGGAAGTACCGGCGTGGGTGGCGGAGGACAGGGGGCTTCTGGAACTTTCCCACGCCCTTATCCTTGACCAGTGCCGGCGTGGGCAGGGCTATCCGGTGGCACTCATGGAAGCCCACGAGCAGGCGGTGCTCAGCACGCGGGACAGGGAAAATTTCCGCAGCCTTCTTGAGTCCGCGCTTGCCGAAGCCCGCCTTCCGCTGACCGCATCCGGCAAGAGCACGAGCAAGCGAATAAGGTGGCTCTAGTAGAGGGAGGACTGACCATCAGTAGTCCGGCAGGTAAAATCGCTGAGGTGATTGAGGCGCAGACCACCCTTTTCACTGCCCAGTGCTACGAGCTGTACGGGCTGCCGGCCCTGGGCAGCCTGGTGCGCACGGGAGACGTCTACGGGATCGTGGCTTCCGCCGCGACCGTCCCGCTTGAGGCAGGGCGCAGGCCCGTGGCCCTCGGGCACGATGTGGCCACGGAAGAGGCTGTTTTTCGGGAAAACCCCCAGCTCGGGAGACTTTTCCGCAGCGAGTTCAGTGCGGTCGTGGTGGGCTTCCGCGAGGGGGAAAGGGTCTATCAGTATCTGCCGGCACTTCCGGCGCGCATCCACGGTTTTGTTTATCTCTGCGGTGATGAGGAGGTGAGGACCTTCAGCCGGTCGCTCGGCTTCCTGGAAACGCTTTTGCATGCCGTGGTGGCCGTCCCGCCGGAGGAGCTCGTCAGCGCAAGCCTGCGGCAGATGAGCCGGAAACACGCTGACCCCGATGCCTTTCTCATTGCGGCGGGGAAAATGCTTGCCCACCTCTTGAGTGATGACTACCCGCGTCTCAGGAGCATCCTTGGGAGGTTGCGATGACGGAGCGGCTGGGTATCGTGGTTTCCGCCTCGCTGGAAGGCGGGGTGGTGGTGAGGCTTGAACCCGGGGTCTCGGTGGAAGAGATGGTGGTGGGACGCTATGTCGCCATTCAAGGGCAGAGGCACCGTTTCTTTGGCATGATCACCGACGTGCGTCTGGAGATGACCGACGAGCGCCTGGCAAGTGCCCCGCCCGAAGCCGGTGAACCCCTTCTGGCAAGCGTGGTCAGCGGGGTGAATACCTATGGCATCATCCGTGTCACGCCGATGCTTACCATCGGTGGGGATGCGGTAACGATCCTGGAAGGCCCGCAGCCGGTGAAGACTATCCCCGCCCACTTTTCCCCGGTTGAGCTTGCCTCAGAGCGGGACATGGAGCTCGTCTTCGGGCAGGAAAACGAGCGTAATTTCCATATCGGTAACCCGCTGGACATGGAGACGAAGCTCTGCCTCAACCTTGAGGAGTTCGTCAAGCGTTCCAACGGTATCTTCGGCAAAAGCGGCACGGGCAAGACCTTTCTTACCCGTATCCTGCTCATCGGTATGCTCCAGAAAAGCCGGGCGGTAAACCTCATCTTTGACATGCACAACGAATATGGCTGGCAGGGGACGAACGAGGCCGGGCCCCCGGTGAAGGGCTTAAAACAGCTTTTCCCTGCGGCCGTTGCCGTCTATACGCTGGATGAGGAAAACTCGGTCCGGCGCGGTGTCAAGGTGGACAGCGTGGTGAAGATCGGTTACGACGAGATTGAGCCGGACGATATTGCTCTTCTGCGCCAGACCCTCAACCTCACCGAGCTTGCCGTTGAAGCCAGCTACCAGCTCCGCCGCCGCTTTGGCAGACAGTGGATCCAGCGTACGCTTGAGCTTGAGGACGCGGAAGAGGTCAGGGGGCTTCTTGAGGAAACAAAGATCCACGAGAGCACCTTCCAGAGCCTGAGGCGCGGGCTGAATACCATCAGGCGGCTTCCGTTCATCACTTCCCACGCGGCGGAAGATATCGTCCCGAAAATCCTCGCCCATCTGGACAGGGGCGTCAACGTCGTTCTTGAGTTCGGACGCTACCGCGAGATTGCCGCCTATGTCCTCGTGGCGAACATGCTTGCCCGCCGTATCTACGCCCACTATCAGGCACAGACGGAGAAGGCGATGGCAGAGGGGTCTTCCCCGCCGCGTCCCCTTGTCATCACCATTGAGGAAGCCCATCGCTTCCTGAACCCCGAGATTGCGGCGCAGACCATCTTCGGCACCATCGCCCGCGAGATGCGCAAGTACAACGTCACGCTCCTCGTGATTGACCAGCGCCCCAGCGGGATCAGCGAGGAGGTCATGTCCCAGCTCGGCACGAAGATAACCTGCTTGCTTGATAATGAGAGGGACATTGATAGCGTGCTTGCCGGCGTCTCCGGCAAGAGCGAGCTCAAGACGGTGCTCGCCCGTCTTGCCCCGAAGCGGCAGGCACTCATTTTCGGGCATGCCGTACCGATGCCGGTGGCTTTCCAGCCGGTGAGTTACGATGCGGATTTCTATGCCCGCCTTGCCGGAAGGAAGGCCGCTGGAAAGACCGAGGACCTGGAAAAGTTCTGGTAGGGGGGCGCGCGTATGTCCGGTCAGCTTCGCAGAAAGGTCGGGCTTGCGCTGAGCGGCGGGGCGGCGCGGGGGATTGCCCACATTGGCGTGCTTGAGGTACTGGAGGAAGCCGGCATCCCGATTGATGTGGTTGCCGGGGTGAGTGCCGGGGCAATTGTCGGGGCGCTCTATGCCGCGGGTAGGAGCCCGGCGGAGATGGCAGAACGGACGGTCATCGCCGGCTCAAAAAGGCTTTCGCCCTTTATTGAGGCTTCGTTTTCGAGGTCGGGGCTGATCAGGGGAAAGAAGATCATGGGGATCCTTGCCGATTTTCTCGGCGGGGATATCAGGTTTGATGAGCTCAGGATACCGTTTGCCTGTGTTGCCACTGACATTGACAGCGGGGAGGAAATCGTTATTGACCATGGCTCGGTGCTGGAAGCCATCCGGGCAAGCATTTCCATCCCCGGCATCTTCACCGTGGTGCGCCATGAGGGGCGGTTCCTCGTGGACGGCGGGCTGACCACCCCGGTGCCGGTGAGCGTGGTGCGACAGATGGGGGCTGAGTTCGTCATCGCGGTAAACGTTAACCCGGACATCACCCTGCGCCGGGGAAAGACCATTCGTGAGCGGAAAAGTGCCGGTAAGGAGCCAAGCATTCTGCAGGTGATGCTTCAGTCAATCTATATCACCACCTATACCATAACGCACAGTAGCCTTGCCGGCGCCGATATCGTCATTGAGCCGGATGTCGCCCACCTCGGTGCTGGGGATTTCCACAGGGCACTGGACTTTATTACCTGCGGACGGGAAGCGGCCCGTAAGGCCCTGCCCGAAATAAAGAAAAAACTAGAAAAGGGCTAAGAAAGCGAAAAAGCGGAAAAAGCGTCAGTCAGGTTACCGGATTAGCCCTGCCCGCATCCCGGCGTGTTTGCCGTGTCCCTAGTACTCGATCACCGCGATCGTCTCGCCCGGCTTTACCACCTGCTCGGGGCTGACGCCGAGCTCGATCACTTTACCATCCACCGGTGCGAGGATGGGGTTTTCCATCTTCATCGATTCCAGCACGCAGATGACATCGCCTTCCTTGACGGTGTCGCCAACCCTGACCTCAACGCTGATGATCTTGCCCGTGATCGGGACGACAATGGTTTCTGTTGCCAATTCGGTGCTCCTCTTAAAGCCAGCCCTAAAAAACAGGGCGGTGGTCATTTCCTTTCGTCACCACCGCCCCGTGACACCAACCGATTGATTAGATTCAGTCCAGATGCAGGCCTAGTTGCTTCCTATCTCCACCGCCAAGTTCGGGAGCAGGAAATTATCGCGCGATTCAATCACAAGCTCCCCGTCCTTGGCATCAATGACGGCGTAGGACACGTAGCTGTTTTCCGAGATGCGGTACTGGGAGGTATCGCGTATCCTGCCCTGCTCGTCCTT
>JAOAEN010000097.1 GCA_026416775.1 Dehalococcoidales bacterium | reverse complement strand
CCTCTCACACATCTGAATTTGTCAATCCCGCAGATGCTCCTGTGTGAGAGGGGGACAAAGGGGGTGAGTATAAGGAATCAACCGTGGGCAGGTAAAATCAGCCCCCCCTGTTAGAGGGGGATAAGGGGGGTGAGCTTAAAAGATAAACCGGATGCAGACAAAATCACCCTGTGTGATAGGGATGATTACAGGGATGAGATAAGAAATCAGCCAGATGCAGGCAAAACCAGAATTACCTGAAGGGAATGCAGTTGGGGGCACGGAAGACTGGCCGAGAAATTCAGTCAAAAAACGTTGCTTTGTGTTTTTGACGCAAGTGCGCAATTACGCTATAATTTAGCTTCGGAAGTTGCGTTTATGGCCGTTGTCTGCATTGCCAACCAGAAGGGTGGTGTGGGGAAGACCACCACGGCGGCGGCACTTGGCGAGAGCCTGAGCGAGCACAAAAAACGGGTGCTGCTGCTTGACTGGGACCCCCAGGCAAACCTCACAATCAACTTCGGTTTCAACCCTGACGATCTCAAACTCACGGGTTATGATGTCCTCATGAGCGTGATCCGGGGTAACGGGCGTTACACCCTCCCCGATGTCACGCTGAAAACGGATAACCCTCTTATTGACCTTGTGCCGGCGAACATTGAGCTTTCACAGGCGCAGCTTGACCTGGTGAATGTCATGAAGCGGGAGATGGTGCTCAGGGAGATGCTCCTTCCGGTACGCAATCGCTACGATTATATCCTCGTGGACTGTCTGCCCAGTTTGGGGCTACTTACCATCAATGCCCTTGCCGCGGCGGACAGTGTGCTCATCCCCCTTCAGGCGGACTTCCTAGCCATGAAGGGACTGGCGATGCTCATCACCACCGTCATCCACGTCAAGGAGAAGCTGAACCCGGCGCTTGAGATCATGGGAGTGGTCTTCACGATGACCAACCCCCGGACGCTCCACTGCCGTGAGGTGATTGAGGTCACGCGCCGGGCTTTCGGTAACCGCATCCGGGTGTTTGAGACAACGATACCGGTAAGCGTGCGTTTCAAGGAAGCCCCGGCGGCGGGGAAGTCCGTCTTGAGCTATGCGCCGACTTCGGAGGGGGCAGAAGCCTACCGAAAACTAGCGGAAGAGGTGTTGCATGAAGCGGGCTAGGATAACTGAAGAACTTGCCTACGGGAGTGCGCTGGAACGTCTTACCGGGGGCGATCGCGCTCCCGCTGAGGTCAGGGAGCCGGAGGCAAAGGTATCAGGGGCACCGGGGCCCGGTGCGGCGATGATCAAGCTCTCGGTGTTCCTGCATCGGGACGAGGATGCCTATCTGGAAGCCCTTGCCTCCACTGCCAAATTCAGCGGGGGGAAGAAGCTCTCCAAGACCAAGCTCGTTGAGGCGATGGTGCGGGCGTTCCGCCGCACCAACCTTGACGTACGCGGCGTAAGGGACGAGCAGGAGCTCCTTGACCGGATGCTGGCACAGTTCCGCCTCTAGGGCAGGACCGGGTCTCAGATTTTGATTTTAAGCGTTCTGGGAAGGTTCGGGGGCAGGCGAGGCGTTTTTCCTGTTTCTTTTCGGGTCTGTTATAATGGGCTGTACTGGCGCAAATTTCTGCAGTGGGGCGAGAGTTTTTTATGGCTGATGATTTTGTTATCGTCAGGGATCTCCACAGGAGCTTCAACGGGTTTAAGGCGGTGGACGGGGTCTCCTTTACCATCGCGAGGGGCGAGATTTTCGGTCTTCTCGGGCCCAACGGTGCCGGCAAGACCACCACGATCCGCATTCTGGCCACGGTGCTGCGTCCGGATAGCGGCGAGGTCATTATCGGCGGGCATTCGGCGACGAAGGACCCGCAGGCGGTGCGCCGGATTATCGGGGTCTGCCCGCAGGAGCTTGCGCTTTACGAGGACCTTTCCGCCCTGGAGAACCTGGTCTTCTTCGGGCGCATGGTGGGGTTGAGCGGCGGAGAGGCAAAGGAGCAGGCAATGGCCAACCTCAGGCTCATGGGGCTTGAGGAAAGGGCGAAGGGGAAGGTTGCCAAGTTCTCCGGCGGGATGAAGCGGCGCATCAACTTTGCCATCGCCCTGATGGGGCATCCCGAGCTCCTCTTCCTTGACGAGCCGACGGTGGGCATTGACCCGCAGTCGCGGAACCACATTTACGAGAATATCGTTGCCCTGAAGGAAAAGGGCATGACGGTGCTCTACACCACGCATTACATGGAAGAAGCCGACCGGCTCTGCCGGCGGGTCGCCGTCATGGACGGGGGCAGGATCATCGCTATGGACACGCCATACGGGCTGAAGTCTCGCATCGGCGACCCGGCGAAGGTCACACTGGAAGACGTCTTTCTGCACCTTACGGGAAGGAGCCTGCGCGATTAGGCGGCGGACATGAAGCGAGCTCTGATCCTTGCCTTGAATGAGGTGCGGCTTTATCTCCGGGATAAGGGCGACCTTGCTTTTACGCTTCTGCTTCCCATTGTCACCTTTGCCCTGATGTACGGCGCCTTCGGGGGGGCAAGCCGGTTCAATGCCACGGCCTATGTGGTGGACGAGGATGGCGGGATGTACGCCCGCTCCCTGGTGGAAGGGCTGGGCAGGGTGGAAGGGGTAAAAGTCAGCATGCTTTCCACCGAAAAGGCGCTTGCCAGGCTGCAGGATGCAGACCTCAATTTTGTCCTTTTCATTCCCGCGGGGTTTTCCGAGCGGCTGGCCTCGGAAGGAAGGGCGGAGCTCGTCTTCAGGCAGCGTGGTAACGGCGGGCAGACGGGGCAGGTGCTTGGCAGCATCATCCGCGGGATTGCCCGCGACATGGAACGGGATATCGGTATTTACCAGAAGGTGAGGTCAAACCTTGCCGGCACCGGGATTGCGGTTGAGACCATTGACGTGGTCGTGACGCGCCTGCTTGAGGAAGAGCGCGGAAACCCCTCGGTAAGGGTGAAAGAGGAGCTGACCGGCGGCACGGGGGAGCTGGTCAATCAATATGTCCCCAGCATCTTGACGATGTATGTCCTTTTCGCCCTCATGGTCGGGGCGCGTGCCATCGTTGAAGAGCGCCGCAAGGGGACGCTGGAGAGGCTCCTTACCACCCGTCTCAGCGTGGGGGAGCTGTTCTTCGGGAAATACATTGCCGGTATCGGCCGGGGCTTTGTCCAGACGTTCATCCTGCTGGCATTATCCTATGCCGTATTCCGGATGTTCACGCCCGCCAGCTTCCTGCAGTCGCTCTGCTTTGTCTTCGTCTATATTGCGGCGGTCTCCGCGCTGAGCCTGGTGCTGGCGTCGGTCTCGCGGACGGAGGATGCCGCCAACTGGATCGGGATCGTCTTCACCATGGCGACGGTCATCCTGGGGGGCACCTTCTTTGAGGTAAGCGAAGGCTCGCTGCTGCATACCCTGGGCAGGTTTTCCATCAATACCTATGCCAACGAAGCCCTGAAGAAGATCATCGCCGAAGGGGCTTCGCTGGGCGATGTGGTGCCCTCGCTTTTGATCTTCGTCGGGGTGGCGGTGGTGGGTCTTATCTTGAGCCGGCTGATTTTCCGGGCGGTCTCGGGGGCAAGGTAAGATGCAGAACATGCGGCACATCTGGTTTCTGGCAGCCAAGGACCTCACGATCTTCGTGCGCGACCGCGCCTCACTCTTCTTTTTCATCGTTTTCCCCTTTCTTTTCATCATCCTCTTCAACTTCCTCCTCAGGGGGGTGGGCAGCGAGGACAGTCGTCTTGAGCTCCATTTTGCCACCCGGGAGCCGGAAGGCGGTCTGAGCCACCTGATACTGGCAGGCATGGAGACGAAGGACGAGAGTTTGCTTGCGCCGGGAGAGCCGAAGATCGTCCGGGAGAAGGACTATGCCGCCGCGCGGCTTGCGGTGGAAGGGGGAAAGCTCGGCGGGTTCATCGCCTTTCCGGAGAACTTCACGCGTGCCCTTGCATCGGGGGAACCCCTTGAGCTTGAGGTCTTTGCCGATGCTGGTCGTGCCGAACTGCGCACCGCCCTGGGCGGCGTGGCACGCTCGCTTGCCGCGGAGCTTGCGGCAAACCAGGTGGTCATCCGGGCGAGCGTTGCCCTCCTCACCGAAAGCGGTATTATCCCCGCTGATGAGCCGAGCATCGCCGCGGCGGTACGGCAGATGATGGGGAAGATTACCCCCGCTGGCGGTGGGTCATCCCTCATCAGCTTTAAGGTGGAGAAGGTGGGAGAGGTGAAGGAGACAAACCCTTCCGATTACGTGGTCCCGGGCTACCTCGTGATGTTCGTCTTTTTTGCGGCGGCGGTCTCCGCGGAGATGATCGTGCGCGAGCGGCAGAACCACACGCTGGAGAGGCTTCTTGCCACCTCGGTGGGACGCTCCTCCATCTTGGGCGGCATGTTCCTCGGGCTGGTGATCAAGGGGTTAATACAGATCACCATCTTCTGGGTGGTGGGTATCCTTGCCTTCAGGGTTGACCTCGGGCACTCTCCGCTCGGGGTGGTCATCCTTTCGGTGCTGATGGTGCTGCTCTCCAGTGCCTTTGCGGTGATGCTTGCCACCTTGGTGCGCACCCAGCGCAGTGCCGCCTCGCTTGCGGTGATTACCTCACTTGTGCTGGCACCGCTCGGGGGATGCTGGTGGCCATCGTTCCTCTATCCGCTGTGGCTGCAGAATATTGCCAAGATTTCCCCGCATGCCTGGGCAACCAGCGGTTTTAACAAGCTCATGCTCTTCGGGGCAAATCTGGGGGACGTTGTCCCCGAGGTTGTGGCGCTGGCCTGCTTTGCTGCGATCTTTGCGGTGGTGGCCATCTGGCGCTTCCGCACCAGCGCGGTGTGATCGCGTTAGCCGCTATTCGCTGGTGATGACGTAATGGGTGGTGCCGCCGGTCACCGTTTCGCTCTGGATGGAGATGATGAAGTAGACCAGGTTCCAGGCATCGTTGTAGGAGTACATGTCCACAAAAAGCCGTCTGTCGCCCGGCGTGAGGACGGGGACGCCGTCAACCTTGTCGCTCCACTTGATTTCAAAGGTATCGATATCCACGCCTTCGGCAAACGTGCCGGGATAGGAGCGCCCGTTGACCACATCGGGTGAGGGACTCGCGGGGTTCCAGAGGTTCATGGACTTGCCGGACTGTTCACCGGTAATCCTTACGGAAGAGGTGTCGTTGGTGAAGTCGTCGCCCTCCACGATGAAGCAGGTGAGCTTGGCGGCGACGGGGTACTTGATATTGCCGTTCTTATCGCGGATCGGCTCGGGGATAACGAAGTTGGTGATCACCCCTCCGGGATAGCTCGGGTCCTCGTCAAAGTCCAGGGTGCCGCCGGTACCGGGGTGGAAGGCAAAGGTGTTGTCCCTGAGGTAGATGTAGTGCCCGGCGGTCTCGGGGGCGGCATAGATGATGATAAGCGACCAGCCGGCAAAGGAGAAGTTGCTGCCCGTGCTGGCGGTAATGCCGTCAACCGTGTAGAGCGCATTGCCCGGACGGTGCCCCGCGGTATTTTCCGGGACATATGCCCTCACCAGTGCCGAGACGTCCCGCATGCAGGCATAGGAGTAGCCCTCCGGGGCGCCCCACATTGAGTTGAACATGGCATAGCTGCGCCCGGCGGTA
>JAOAEN010000096.1 GCA_026416775.1 Dehalococcoidales bacterium | reverse complement strand
GCAGAGTACCCCGACCATGGTCATGACATCGGTGGTGAGGTGTGCGGCATCCGCTTCAAGGGCGAGCGAGTCCGTCCGGCGGGAGACCTTTGTGAGGTAGCGGGCAACGGTCATGTTCACCACGATGGAAACAAGCATGACTGCAATGCCCAGCTCAAGCATTTCCAGGCTGCTGCCCTCAACTATTCTGCGGACGGCCTCGTAGATGATGATGCCGGCCGCGGCAAAAATGAGGATTGCCTCCACCGCCCCGCTCACGTTCTCCGCCTTACCGTGACCGAAGGGGTGCTCGGTATCAGCGGGCTTATCCGCGATGCGGACGCTGAAGAAAGCGACCAGCGCCGCGGCAAGGTCCATCAGGCTGTGGATGGCTTCCGCGATGAGGCTGATGCTGCCGGTCATCAACCCGGCAATCACCTTAAGCAGGATGAGCGCCGTGTTGGAGGCAATGGAGACGGCGGCTGCCTTTGCCTTCCCTGAAGAGATTATCCTGCCTTGGCGGGGACGGCGGCGGTCGGTTTCTTCCCGATGAATCTGCCCCATTCCTTCTTATCCCAGACGACAAGCAGCCCGGGCGCCACGAAGACGGAATCAAACGTGCCGGCAATAAGACCGATGGTCAGGGCGATGACGAAGTTCTGGATGCTGCCCCCCACGAAGAGGATCAGGGCGACGAGGGCAATCAGCGTGGTGATGGTGGTGTTGAGCGAGCGGCCTATCGTCTCAATCTGACTGCGGTTGACAACCATTTCAAAATCACGGGCAACGCCCATTTTCTGGTTTTCCCGTATCCGGTCAAAGACGATGATGGTGTTGTTTGAGCTTATACCTGCGATTGCCAGAAGCCCGGTGATAAACATCAGGTTCATCTCCCAGCCGAAGATACGCCCGAGGAGCGAGAAGACCCCCATTGTTACCAGGATGTCATGGACAAGGGCGGCAGTAAAACAGATACCCCAGCGGAACGGCTTGGGCATACGGCGGAATGCCCAGACGATGTAGAAGAGCATACCCACCATGGCGATGAGCACGGCGATGAAGGCGTTGCGGGTGGTCTCATGTGCCACCATGGGGGATACCGAGCTGAAGCTCGCCTCGGAAATCGCCCCGAAGCGCTCGCGCAGCCCCTCCTCCAGTTTGAGCTTGACTTCCTCGCTGAGCTCGCCGGTGCGGATGAGGTAGTCATAGGTGCCCACCTTCTGGACGATGGCATTGGGCTGACCAAGGGCAGCCACCGCTCTTGAGAACTCAGCATACTCTACGGGTTTTTCCAGCCTCACGGTGAGGAGCGAGCCGCTGCTGAACTCAATGCTCGGCTTAAGTCCGAACACCGCAAGTGAGAAGATGGCGATGATGATGAGAATGCCAGAGATAAGGAAGAACCAGTATCTTTTGCCGATGATATCCAGCATTATTTCTTGCCTCCGGTTACGGAAAATAGCCAGATTTTCTGGGCAAGCGGTGTGTTGATGACAAGCTGCAGGAAGGTGCGCGTCACGGTGATCGCAGTAAAGAGGCTGACCGTCGAGCCGATGAGAAGGGTTATCGCGAAGCCGCTGACCACGGCGTTGCGCATCGCTGTCGTTGCCAGCCAGATGAGGATGATACAGGCAATGACCGTGGTGATGAAGCTATCAAAGATGGCGGTCCAGGCGCGGTGGAAGCCGTTTTCCGTTGCGGCAAAGAGGGTGCGGCCGCTGCGCAGCTCTTCCTTCATCCGTTCGAAGATGAGCACGTTGGCGTCCACGGCAAGCCCGATGGAGACGATGATCCCGCCGATGCTGCCCAGGCTCAGGGTTATCGGCCAGAGCTTGCAGATCGCAAGGGTAAGCATGGCGTAGAAGACGAGGGCCACGCTGGCGACGAAACCGGGCAGCCTATAATAGGCGGTCATGAAAAGCATGATGAGGATGATGCCGATGAGCCCGGCTTTCCAGCTCTTATCAATGAATTCCGCACCGAGTGTGGCGGAGACCTTCTCCTGATAGAGCGGCGGTTTATGCAGCCGCACGGGCAGTGCGCCGGACCTCAGGAGGTTGGCGAGGTCTTCCGCCTGCTTCATCGTGAAACTCCCGGAGATGACACCCCTGCCCTGGAACGACTGCGCCCTCACCCGCGGGGCAGAAAGGAGCGTATTGTCCAGGAAAATGCCGAGGGCATGTGAAAGGGACTGGTCGGTGGGATGGTACAGCCGCGCCGCAATTTCATCAAAGATCTTGCTTCCCTTCGCATCCCACTTGATATCGACCTCGGGCTCGGTGCGCAGGCTTCCCCCCAGGTTCGGCTGGGCATCCTCAAGGAGATCGCCGGTAAGCGGGGTGCCGTCGCTACCGCGTGAGGGGATCCAGGAGGCTACATTGCCGTACTGGCTGAGTGAGGCACGCTCAATGGGATTACCGTTGATATCGGTGAAAATGAGTGCTCCGTCTCCGTTCTTGCTGAGGAAGGCAACCGGTCTGCCGAACTCTTTACCCTCGCCGTATTCGTTCACGAAAAGCCGCGGGGCGGTCTCTTTCTTGTCAAAGAAATCGGTCACGTTGCCCGAGATGTAGTCCCTGAGGTAGACAAGCTCTCCGTTCGGTTTCTTCTCCACCTCGCGGAACTCAAGGAAGCCGGTCTGCTCGACGAGCTTCTTTGCCGCCTCAATATCGGTAAATCCCGGTAACTGGATCATGATGCGGTCCTCGCCGAGCTTCTGGATAACCGGCTCCGTCACCCCGAAGGCATCAATGCGTTTTTCGATGGTGAGCTTTGCCCGGTCCATCGCGGCGGACTTTTCGGTAGCGCTTATGTTCTCGGAGAAGTCTGCCTGATAGACGAGGTGCACCCCGCCGACAAGGTCAAGCCCGAGGCGGAGCCCCTTGCGTCCGAACCTTTCGCCATCCAGCGGGACGAGCGCCCAGATGGTGAAGGCAAGGATCGCCAGAATGATGAAGAACAAAATTACGTGTCTGCGTGCCATATCCGTTCCTCTAGTGGTTAGTTGTTGTGGTGTTCTTACCGATGAGGTGTCTTACAAGCTCTAGGGCCTCTTCTCTGCTTTTGATTTCACCGGCCGCCTGGGCTTCCCTTGCCGCTTCAAGGAGCCTGCCGATCTCGGGCCCGGGGGGAAGCCTGAATGTTTCCATGATATCATGGCCGCTGATGAGTCTGGGAGGCAGGGGGGCAGGTGTGGCGAAGTACTGGTCAAGGACGTGTTTTACTACGGCGGTGTGTTTTGCCCATTCGTCCCTGTCCAGCGTCTGCCCGCGCGTGGCAAGGTGGTCGGCAAGCGAAAGGTAAAGCAGGTCAATGCCGGACCGGCCCGTATCGCGGAAGTAGCGGTAGATCGCCCGCCTTGTGGGCATCCCCTCCTGGCTCATCTGTGTGGGCCTGAGGTGGTGGGTTATGAGCAGCTTCACCAGCTCAATTTCCCGGTGGCTGAACCTCAGCCTTGTCATGATGATCCCGGCGTCATCTGCACCCTGCTCGGCATGACCCAGAAAGCGGGCGCGTCCCTGCGTGTCAAGGGTCTTTGTCCGCGGCTTGGCGATGTCGTGGAGAAGGGCGGCAAGCCGGATGAGCGACCGCCTCGTGCTGCCGTGGCTTATGACCTCATCAAAATGCTCATTAAGTTCATGCGACCAGGGAACAAGGCCGATGGTCTCATCACCTGCATATTCCCACCGGTCTTCCCGTAGGACGGCAGCCACCGCCGCCACCGTCATGATCGAGTGGGTGAGGACATCCCAGACGTGGAGCGGGGGTTGTCTTACGTCTCGTGCTGCCTCAAGCTCGGGGATGAGGGCGGTGAGTATCCCCAGCTCTTCAAGACGGGCGATGTGTCTGCCGGCATCCGGCAGGGCGAAGATGCGCAGGAGCTCCTCCCTTACCCTTTCTCCGGGGACGTGACGGATGAAGCCGAGGTCGCGGCGGACGAGTGCCGCGGTTGAGCTTTCGATGGCAAAGCCGAGCTCCGCGGCAAGGCGCACCGCCCGCAGGAGGCGCACCGCATCTTCCCGGAACACCGCATCACTCACCGCGCGGATGACCCCCCGTGACAGGTCATCCCTTCCGCCGAACGGGTCGATGAGCCCTGTCAGGTCCGGGCTTGCGGCTTTTTCAAGCTCAATTGCCATGGCATTCACCGTGAAGTCGCGCCGGGCAAGATCCCCGGTGATGTCCCCTTCAACGGTGGTGAGGTCAATCTGTAGCCCGCTGTCCGGAATGATGACCCTTGCCGTCTTTCTCGCGTCGTCAAGAAGGACATACCTTCCGCCGATTTCATCCGCCAGTTGCCGGGCGATTTCGGGGGCATCGCCATCTACGGCGATATCAAGGTCAAGCGTCTTCCGCCCGAGGAGGCTGTCCCGCAGAAACCCGCCGACGAGAAAGGCTTTTATTCCTTTCGCGCGGAAAAGGCGGCTGATTTCGGCGAGTAGCCGGCAGGTCTCCGAGCTTGCTGCCTGTTTTGAATCTTCCATCATCAAAAGGGGCATCTGTTAAACTATACAATCAAGGGCTGAATTTATCAAGTTGATAGCGGCGGGGTTTGGTTTCCCATAGCTGGCGGTGTTCCTTACCCCCGTATCCATAGCCGGAGGCAGACGAAGCCACGCGGAAGCTGTAGGCGGACTCCCGTGCGCGCTTTCAGAACTGCGGTATTGGCGGGAGTGCCCTTTTGTGCCGGCTCGAACGCATCCTTCTCTCAATGTGGGCTTTGATGTCATCCGGAGCATCTCCGGTGAGAAGGTAGCGGTCAAGCACCTCGTAGGTGAAGCCCATTTCAGCCTCATCGGTCTGGCCTTCCCACAGGCCCGCGGATGGCGGCTTATCAATGATGACCTGGGGGATGCCGAGGTGGCGGGACAGTTCCCTTATCTCCTGCTTGACAAGGTTACCGAGCGGCATGATGTCCACACCGCCGTCACCGTACTTGGTAAAGTAGCCGATGGCAAGCTCGCTGCGGTTGGAGGAGCCGGCAACGATGTAGTTCATCTGGTTGGCGAAGTAATAGAGCACGATCATCCTGAGCCGCGCCTTGAGGTTACCCTGCGCAAGACGTACCACGGACTCATCCGTGCTCTGTCCGGGCAGCACCCCGATGAGGGTATCATAGACGGCATCCAGCACCACCGTCCTGGTGGGAATACCGAACTTATCGGCAACCAGTTCCGCGTGGGCTTTATCTTCCGGGATGCTGTGGCAGGGCATGACCAGGCCGAGGACGTTTTCGGGGAAAGCCCGCTTGCAGAGCACGGCAAGGAGGGACGAGTCTATCCCACCGCTCATCCCGAAGACCACGCCGCGAAAACCGGCACCCTTCACGGCGTCTTTTATCCACGCCACAAGGCGGTGCACTCTCTCTTCCGTTTCCACCGTTCTTTCCTTGGCGGGCCCTGCTAACAGGTAGTATACTGGCATGAAGGTATCCGGGTCAAAGGTGGACCGTGCCGAAGGCAGATATTGTCCTGAAGAATGCCCGCATCATCACGATGGAGGCCGGCTCTCCCGCCGCCGATTTCGTTGCCATCGCGGGGGACAGAATCCTGTGTCTTGGAAGCCGTGATGAGCTTGACGGTGTCTGCGGTGCCGGTACCCGTGTGATTGACTGCGGGGGGAAAGCCTGTCTCTT
>JAOAEN010000095.1 GCA_026416775.1 Dehalococcoidales bacterium | reverse complement strand
ATAATTTGAAAACTCATTCCCCACCGCCATGAAAGCCTGATTGGTGTTGTGCCCTCCCTCACGGTACATCCGGATAACCTCGGCGATCTGTTTTTCCAGATACTGCCCGTAGGTGTACTGCTCCCCTTCCCTCTTATGTGAAGTCATCAGGTAAGGCAAATAGCTTTCCACATATTCCATGGTACTCGGCGGCGGCACACCCTGGGGCACGGTCGGGATAAGCGGTCTTGTGCCGGGGTACTGCACCTGCACGATGATAAGGTCAAGCTCTTTACGCCGCTGTCCGGCATAGCTACCACGGTCGATGCGGTACTCGTAACCTTCATCAAGGGTCCGCTTCAGACACAGAAACCATGCCTCGGAGAGGTCTCTTGCCGTGATGAGCGATATCTTCACGCTGCCTTCCTTTAGCCCGATAAACAAAAAAACGAACCAAAGCCGTGGCTCCGATCCGTTCCCGTACCGTCCATTTCTGCCCCTTCAAAAACTAGGTATGTCTTCTGCCCCTGATTACGGCAAAAAATCTGTCCTGATATTCTTCAAAGATGCCCCACCGGTTGAGTTCCTGCTCAAGGTCGGCAGCGCTTATCTCGCCGCGGGCAAGCTGCTCGAACATCTCCTCAATCATCACCCTTGCTCCGACGGGGACGCCACCGTGACTCATGCCGAGCCATCCCCGCGCACCGAGCTGGGCAACGTTGCTCGGTACGGAGCGGGCGGTGATCTCATAGATGAACTTGAGCAGGGAAACATCCCAGAAGGCGTCCTCACCCTTGATGATGGAAACAAGAGGATCCCCCTTGCGGTCAATATCCGCACTCAGGCGGTCAACCACGGTCATCCAGTTCTCGGCAACGATGCTGAGCCCCTTCGGCTCATTCCGGTAGGAATAAAACAGCGCCGGCTCATCGGGGCCACGCGTCCTGAGAAGTGTCTCAAAGTACCGGCGGGCATCCGGGCTGAACCCGTCAAGGCGGGTGAGGTAGTACGGGGTAACAATTCTGGGTCTTTCCGCGATTACCCTGCCCTCACGGATTACGGTCTCCTCCGCGGTGGGAGCAATTTCGGAATAAAGCGGTCTGGTCACGAGGTAATAATAGATATTGGTCACACCGAAGGTCGCCAGATGCTGCCGGGGATACCTCAGCACCTGGGTATGAAGAGCAGCATACTCAATTTTCTCGTTCTCCGGCTCCATCGGTGTCATCTTCAGTTGATCAGGGCCAGCTCCTGCTTGTACTCTTCAAGCAACTGTGCATACTGGTTCTCAATCTGTGCTTCCAGCCTCTGCCATTCCTCAAGGAACTGGGGCTGCTTCTCCACATCAATGTTCACCCGGGCATTACTCACCCCTGTCCTCTGGCGGATGGCCTCCTGGATTCTCTGCTCAAAATCTGCCTTCAGGGACTCGTAGGCCTGCTTTTTCTGCTTGGCACCCTCCTGAACGTAATGATCCAGCACCCGGCGCATCCGGCTGAACACGTTCTCCACGGCAACCTTGTCCGTCTTGATTGCCTTAATGCCATCCATCGCCTTCCTGTTGGTGCGGCGGGCTGCCTCGTTACGTGGCAGGGTGATATTCCTCAGCAGGATATCGGCAAGACCGCTGAGCACCACCTTTCTTGCCTTCTCATCATATTTCTTGAGCTCGTTAAGCAGATTGACGTCCTCCCTGAGATAAAGGGCGGCAAGCCTTTCGCCCTCAGGGCCGTATTTCCACTTGAGGCGCTCTTCCTCGGTAGGCTCACCGATCTCCTTCAGCTTTTCCATGGCAATCTCTGCCGCACTCTTGATCTCCGCCATAGTAACCCCCCGGGTCAAAACACAATTTTCGCTACTTCATATTATAATACAAACAATACCTAATGGCGCTACCGCAAGACTTACAGATTTAGAAAGAAAAGCAGCCCAATAACAAACAGAAGTCCTGGGGGTTCTTTCTTACCTGAAAGGACTATGTGTTATGCTTGAGGAGCCACCACTCCAGCCCGTCGGCGAGTGCCATCCAGCTTGCCTCAATGATGTTGGTGGAAGCCCCGACGGTGCGCCACTCGCTGACGCCATCGGTGGAGGTGATGAGCACGCGCACCTGGGAAGCCGTCCCGGTGCTTTCCTCAAGGATGCGTACCTTGTAGTCCAGAAGCCTCACCTGCTTCAGACCGGGGTAGAATTGCTGGAGCGCCTTCCTCAGGGCGAGGTCAAGGGCATTGGCCGGGCCATCCCCTTCGGCAGACGTATGGATGACCTCATCGCCCACCTTCACCTTGACCACCGCCTCGGAGATCATCTCACTCGAGCTGTGGCGCGTTGACGGGCGGCGTTTTGACTCCACCACCACCATGAAGTCCACCAGCTCAAAAGGTGGCTTGTAGCCTGGCTTTGCCCGGTGGAGAAGGAGCTCAAAGGAGGCCTCGGCATTATCATACTGGAAGCCGCGGCTTTCAAGATGCTTGACGCGGTCAAGAAGCGACTTCACCTCTTTTTCGGAGGCGGGAAGGTCTATCCCCAGTTCCTTCGCTTTGGCAATGACATTGCGCTTGCCTGCCTGGTCGGAAACAACTGTCCTGGCACGGTTGCCGACCTTTGCCGGGTCAACGTGCTGGTAGGCATCCGGCCACTTGGCGATGCCGTCCATGTGGTATCCTGCCTTATGGGTAAAGGCGCTGGCGCCCACATAGGGGGAAAACGGGTCGGGCACCATATTGGCAAGCTCGCTCACGTAGCGGGAGACCTCGGTAAGAAGCTTCAACTGCTCATCGCTGATGCAGTCGACCCCCATCTTCAGCTTCAGCGTGGGGATGATGGTGCAGAGGTTGGCATTGCCACAGCGTTCCCCGTAACCGTTAATGGTGCCCTGAACGTGGGTTGCCCCGGCTTTCACCGCGGCAAGGCTGTTGGCCACGGCAAGCCCACCATCGTTATGGCAGTGGATCCCGATGGGAATATTCGTTGCTTCCGCCACCGCCCGCACCGCATCTGCCACCTGATCGGGGAGCGAGCCGCCGTTGGTATCACAGAGCACGAGACAAGCCGCCCCGGCATCCGCTGCCGCCTCAAGCGTCCTGAGGGAATACTGCGGGTTATAACGGTAGCCGTCAAAGAAATGCTCAGCATCGAGGAAGACCGTAAGCCCGTGCTTCCTGAGGAAACGGATGGAATCGGCAATCATTTTCAGGTTTTCCTCAAGCGTCGTCTTGAGCACGTATTTCACCTGGAGCTCCGAGCTTTTCCCCACGATGGTGGCAATCCGTGCACCGGATTTCACCAGCATGGCGAGGTTTCCGTCGTCTTCGGCCCTGAGTGAGGCACGCCGGGTGCTCCCGAAGACAACGATCCGGGCGTGTTTGAGGCTGAGAGTCTTCAACCTCTCGTAGAACTCCGAGTCCTTGGGATTGGCTCCCGGCCAGCCACCTTCAATATAGTGGATGCCAAGCTCATCCAGCTTCCGGGCAACCTGGATCTTATCAACGACGGAAAAGGATATTCCCTCGCCCTGAGCACCATCACGGAGCGTGGTATCGTAAAGCTCAACCTTCACCGACGCTTAACCTCCAGCCTTACGGGCAATAAGGTCCCCCATTTCTTTTGTGCCCACCTTGGTCTTACCCTCGCTCATTATATCATAGGTGCGGTAGCCTTCGTTGAGGACGTCTTCCACCGCTTTTTCCACGGCCCGGGCTTCTTTTTCCAGAGAAAAGGAATAGCGCAGCATCATGGCAGCACTCAGGATCGTGGCGATGGGATTGGCCATGTTGAGGCCGGCACGGCGCGGGGCGCTACCGTGGATCGGCTCATAAAGCCCGAATATCCTCCTACCCTGCTCGGGGACACCGGCAAGACTTGCCGAAGGCAGCATCCCCATGGAGCCGGCAATCATTGATGCTTCGTCGGTGAGGATATCCCCGAAGGTGTTTTCCGTAACCAGCACATCAAGGTACTTCGGGTTCTGGATAATGCGCATGGCACAGGCATCCACCAGCATGTGTTCCAGGGTAACATCGGGGTAGTCACGGGCAACCTCCATTGCCACCTGTCTCCAGAGGCGCGAGGACTCAAGCACGTTGGCCTTATCCACCGAGATGAGCTGCTTCTTGCGCCTGCGGGCAAGCTCAAAGCCCACCCTCACGATGCGTGCAATCTCCTGCTCCGTGTAGAACATGGAATCCACTGCCCTGCGGCCCTGCTTTGTCTGCCAGCGCTTCTTCGGTTTACCGAAGTAAAGCCCGCCGGTAAGCTCGCGGACGAAGATAAAGTCCACATCACGCACCACCTCGGGCTTGAGATTTGTGGCATCCACCAGTGCCGGATAGACATGCACCGGGCGCAGGTTGGCGAAAAGCCCGAGGTGCTTGCGCAGCGCAAGCAGCCCGTCTTCAGGGCGGACTTTGGCCAGCGGGTCATCCCACTTGGGACCACCCACCGCCCCCAGCAGCACCGCATCCGCCTTCTTGCAGCGCTCAAGCGTCTCTTCCGAGACCGCGACACCCTCGGCATCAATGGCGGCACCGCCAACCAGACGATGGTCAAAGTTGAAGCTGTGTCCGTATTTCCTGCCGACCGCCTCAAGCACTTTTACCGCCTCTGCCACCACCTCAGGCCCCACCCCATCACCGGGTAAAACGACGAGATTGAGTTTCACCTAAGACCTCCATTTATGTCAAGCTTTCTGTGAAGCCAGCCGTCTCCGGGTGTACTCAATGAGTCCGCCGGCGCGGATCAGTTCCGCCATGAACTCCGGATAGGGCTTGGCATTAAAAGCCATGTTCTTCGTGAGATTCTTGATCTGCCCCGTCGTCAGGTCAACCTCAAGTTCATCACCGCTTGCAGTATGTGCCACCGCCTCCGGGCATTCTAACACGGGCAGCCCGATGTTGATGGCATTGCGGAAGAAAATGCGGGCAAAGCTTGCCGCAACGACGCAGGACACCCCACAGGCCTTGATGGCAAGCGGGGCGTGCTCGCGTGATGAACCGCAGCCGAAGTTCGTCGTCGCCATGATGATATCACCGGGAGATACCTTCTTCACGAAATCGGGGTCAATATCTTCCATGCAGTGCCGGGCAAGGTGTGATGGCTCCGACACATTGAGGTAGCGTGCCGGGATGATCACATCGGTATTGACATCGGCACCGTATTTGAAAACCTTACCTTTGAGCTTCATGGCAAATCCCCCAAAGAGACCAGTTTCGCTTCCCACCCCTTCACCCTTTTCGGCTTTCCCGCCTTATCCCGCTCAATTTCATGACCTTCGGCCTGCAGCCTTGTTGCCTGTGCTTCCAGCCCGCCGGGGTATTTCTCGTTAAGTTCACCATTGCTTCTAAGCACCCGCCAGTAAGGGGGGATGTCTGCCCTACCCTCTTTCGCCGCCTCATCGGCAGCACGGGCTGCCATAACCACAAAAATGCCGGTGGTAATCGGGCATCCGAAGCTGGCGTGATACTTATCTGCCATGTATGCCCGTATTTGGTTTATGGTAATGAGCCTGCCGGCCGGTACCGCTCCCATCACCCCGTCCACTTCTACCGGCGAAGGGATAACGCAGGTGCCCTCACCCCACCTCCGGCTCATTTTCCCCGTGACTTCAACCACCCGGGGTAGCCCCTGTTTCTCCGCCGTGGCAACCATCTTCTGCCGCCAGGTAA
>JAOAEN010000094.1 GCA_026416775.1 Dehalococcoidales bacterium | reverse complement strand
GTATATATTCAATGATTTAAACAAACACAGAGTTATTGCTATAACCGATGTTAGAAATAACAATTCTATTAAATTGCTTGAAAAAGTAGGGATGAGGAAGGAAGGGCACTGGGTACTGTATTCCATCGATGAGGAAGGAATGGGAAGATCTCTTTCGCTCCTCCTCAGGGCGGTGGCAGTGGAGATTGGGGGAAGTGCCCTCGTCCGCGAGGACCGCAGGCGCCTTGCAGGAGCGGTGCGGGTGGGGGTGCGTTGTGCGACCAGGATGCAGGATGTCCCGCGGGCATCTCGTGCCAGAGCCTAGCTTTTGCGCGATAAAGGTTTGTACCGGTGTCATTTTTTCTGGAACTGCTCAAAGGTGGCTGGAACGGGCTTGTGGAGTATCTTTCTGCCCATGTCATTACCTGCCTTGTGCCGGCACTCTTCATCGCCGGAGGTATTGCCGCATTTGTCTCGCAGGGAGCAATCCTGAAATACTTCGGCCCATCGGCAAACAAGTGGGTTTCGTATCCTGTGGCTGCGGTATCCGGAGCGGTTCTTGCGGTGTGCTCCTGCACGGTGCTCCCGCTTTTTGCCGGTATCTATAAGAAGGGTGCCGGCATCGGGCCGGCGGTAGCCTTTCTCTTCGCGGGGCCGGCAATCAACGTCCTTGCCATCGTCTATTCAGCCCGGCTGCTTGGCTATGACATCGGGCTGGGGCGCGCGGTGCTGGCGGTGGCCTTTTCTGTCCTGATCGGGCTGGCCATGGCGCTGGTTTTCCGTAAGGAAAAGAACCAGCCGGATGAGAAGGCCTTTGCTCTGCTTGCGGAGGGCCCTTCGGGCAAGCCCGTCTGGCAGCAGGTGCTCTTTATCGGGGTTCTCGTGGGAATACTGGTCGGCGCTGCCTCCAGGAACTGGGTTGCCCTGGGGGTATTCCTCGTGGCTCTCGTTGCCGTTACCGTTCGCTGGTTCCGCCGGGGCGAGGTGGTACAGTGGCTTAAAGAGACGCTGCATTTTACCCGTCTCATCATCCCCTGGCTGCTGCTCGGCGTCTTTGTTGCCGGCATCCTCACCGTGCTGATCCCGCAGGACTGGGTGATAAGCTGGGTGGGAAGTAACAATCTTCTTGCCAGCTTCATTGCCTCGTTTGCTGGCTCACTCATGTATTTTGCCACTTTAACTGAGGTGCCCATCGTTAGGGCTTTCATGGAGTTGGGAATGGGCAGGGGGCCGGCGCTGTCGCTGCTTCTTGCCGGTCCGGCGCTTTCGCTGCCGGCGATGTTTACGCTGGCAAGGATCATGGGCTTCAGAAAGATGATCACCTACGTCTCATTCGTTGTTATCATGGCGGCACTGGCAGGCTATACCTTCGGCCGGATAAGCGGCTAGAAATGAGGAGTCATGAAGATCAAGGTACTGGGCAAAGGTTGTGCGAAATGCGAGGCTCTGGAGAAAATCACGCGGGAGGTGGTGAGCGAGCTTGGCATTGCGGCGGAGATCGAGCATGTCAGGGACATCAAGAGGATCATGGAGTACCCTATCCTGACGACCCCGGGGCTTGTCATTGATGAGAAACTGGTCTGTTCCGGGCGCGTTCCCACCAAGGCTGAGGTAACGACCTTCATCACCACCGCGATGAAAAATAGTGGCTAGAAGGAGGTAGACATGCCGGGAAAGAAGAAGTCCCCGTTTGAGGACTATAAACTGAAGATCATTATCGGCGACGGTGGTTGAGAGTGAGCGGGGGGTAAAGGAATGACGCGTGCCGTCATCAAGCTGAAGCATGATATAAGCGATGCCCTGCCCGTTATAGGGAGGGCAATCGAGGGCTGCGCCTATAACGCTGAAGTCCCGGTCGCCTCCTTCCGGTATAAGGACTTCGGCGTGATCGTGCATGCCCGCGACATCACCATCAACGGAGCGGGTGATGAGGCATCTGCCAGGGAGGTGATGGGCTTCCTTGCAGATATTGTGGCGAAGGCAGATAAATGAACGGAAGGATGAGAACTTACTGAAATGGCAGAACCGTCAGCAGTTACCGGTAGGCTTTCCTTTCTTGACCGTTTTCTCACACTCTGGATCTTCCTGGCGATGGCACTGGGCGTCGGGCTGGGCTACTTCGTCCCGTCTGTTGCCGATGCCATCGACTACTTTTCCGTGGGCACGACATCAATCCCGATTGCCATCGGGCTTATCCTGATGATGTACCCACCCCTTGCCAAGGTGCGCTATGAGGAAATGGGGCAGGTCTTCCGCAACTGGCGGGTGCTTGTCCTTTCCCTTGTCCAGAACTGGATTATCGGTCCCGTGCTCATGTTTTTCCTGGCGATACTCTTCCTCGGCAGGCTCTGGCCGAATGCGGAATACATGTACGGGATCATCATGATCGGGCTTGCACGGTGCATCGCCATGGTTATCGTCTGGAACGAGCTTGCCCGGGGCGACCGGGAGTATGCGGCGGGACTGGTCGCCTTCAACTCCGTTTTCCAGATCATTTTCTATACCGTCTACGCATGGATCTTCATCACCGTGCTGCCGCAGTGGTTCGGGCTTGCCGGCTCGCGCGTGGAAGTGACCATGCTCGAGATTGCCCGAAGCGTGTTCATCTACCTGGGCATTCCCTTCTTGGCCGGCGTGATCACGCGCTTTTCGCTGCTGCGTTCCAAGGGATATGAATGGTATGAACGCGTCTTCGTTCCCAGGATCAGTCCCATCACTCTGGTGGCGCTGCTTTTCACCATCGTGGTTATGTTCTCGCTCAAGGGCGAGCTCATCGTGCAGATACCGCTGGACGTGCTCAAGATCGCCGTGCCGCTCCTCATCTATTTCGTTATCATGTTCCTTGTCTCGTTCTACATGGGGAAAAGGATCGGCGCCGACTATGCCAAGACGACGAGCATCGCCTTCACCGCGGCAAGCAACAACTTTGAGCTTGCCATCGCCGTGGCGGTGGCGGTCTTCGGCATCGGCTCGGGGCAGGCATTTGCCGCGGTCATCGGTCCGCTCGTGGAGGTACCGGTGCTCATCAGTCTGGTGAATGTGGCGCTTTACTTCAGGAAGAGATACTTTGCGGTGGACAAGACAAGCACGGCATAGGCGGAGGGTCAATCGGGGAAGGGAAGTTTTCTCCCCATTACAACCAGCGGACAGGGCACTTCACCACTCCACCGGTGCCCTGTCTTTTTATGCGCGGGTCTCCGTGCGGGAGGGCTTTACGTGTTTGTCCCCTTTGCTTTGGGCTGGGAAAGGCTTGCCACCGCTATGGCGGCGGCGATAGCGGCTGCCTTTTTCCTTTCGTCGAAGATCTGGGAGAGCTTCTCCTCAAGCGGCTTTTCCCGCTCGATTATCTTCTTCATATCTTCAAGGAGCGTGGTCTCGGTCTCAAGGAAATGGGTGGAAAGTTCTCCCTTAACGTAGCGCGGGTTTTCCATAACCGCCTTGTGGAAAGGGATATTGGTTCTGAGGCCGACGATGACGTATTCGTAAAGTGCCCGGCGCATCCGGGCGATGGCTTCGTTGCGGTCCCTGCCCCAGGCAATCAGCTTGGAGATCATCGGGTCGTAGTGCGGCGGGATGGTGTAGCGGGTGTAAACGCCGCTGTCCACACGTATGCCGACACCGCCCGGCGAGCGGTAGCCGCGCAGCTTACCGGGGCAGGGGGCGAAGTTGTTGAGCGGGTCTTCCGCGTTGATGCGGCATTCAATCGCCCAGCCACGGGGCTGGACATCGCTCTGCTTGAAGCTCAGGGGCAGCCCGCTGGCAATTCTTATCTGCTCTTTGACGATGTCAATCCCGGTGACCATCTCGGTGACCGGGTGCTCCACCTGGATGCGGGTGTTCATTTCCAGGAAGTAGAACTTGCCGTCGGAATAGAGGAATTCAATCGTCCCCGCCCCTTCGTAGTTGACCCATTTGGCAGCCCTGACCGCCGCAGCACCCATCTCGGCGCGGAGCTAGGGGGGGTGGGCGGGGGAAGGTGATTCTTCGATGAGCTTCTGGGGGCGGCGCTGGATGGAACACTCGCGCTCGCCGAGGTGGACCACGTTGCCGTGGGCATCACCCAGGATCTGGAATTCAATATGCCGCGGGTGGGGCAGGTATTTCTCAATGTAAACGTCCGGGATGCCGAAGGTTGAGGCGGCGATCGCCTGCGAGGACTCGATGGCTGTCTTCAGTTCGTCTTCGTTGTTGACGATCTTCATGCCGATGCCACCGCCACCGCCGGCGGGCTTGCAGATGACGGGATAGCCGATTTCGGCGGCAATGTCCCGGGCAAGGTGGAAATCGGTCACGCATTCCTCGGTGCCGGGGACAACCGGTACCTTCGCCTTTTTCATCTCCTGCCGGGCGGCGACCTTGTTGCCCATGAGCTCGATGACACGGCTGGAAGGACCGATGAACTTGATCCCTTCCTTTTCGCAGGCGTAGGCAAAGCTCGGGTTCTCGGCAAGAAAACCGTAGCCGGGGTGAATGGCATCGGCATGGCATTCCTTGGCAATCTCGATGATCTTCTTGATATTGAGATAGCTTTCGCTTGCCGGTGCCGGACCGAGGTAGTAGGCTTCATCGGCGTATCTGGCATGGAGCGCTTCCCGGTCGGCTTCGGAATAGACGGCGATGGAAGTAAGACCGAGCTCGCGGCATGCCCGCATCACGCGGATGGCAATTTCGCTGCGGTTGGCAACAAGGACCCTTTTCATCTTGCCCGCCTCAACTAGATATTACTGTCAACGATCATCAGGACGTCACCCGAGTTCACCAGTTCACCCTGATAGGTGAGGATTTCCTTCACCGTGCCGTCATGAGGGGCATGGATCTGGTTCTGCATCTTCATGGCTTCGATGACAAGCAGGGTATCGCCCTTCTTGACCCTGTCTCCGACCTTCGCTTTTATGGACAGGATCATGCCCTGCATGGGAGAGACAACGGCACCCGCCGGGACTTCCTTGGGCTTGTTGTTTTTCTTCTCCACCTCAACCGTTTTCCCGAGCACCGAGGTGACCCTGACGTTAAAGACCTCGCCGTCAACGTCCACACTGAATTCCATGGGCAGTTCCAGCGGCGTGGGGCTTTTGGCCGGGGCCTGTTCGGGTGTGGGCAGGGCCTCTTCTTTCAGTTCACCGCGCAGGAACTTCACCGCCACCTGCGGGTAAAGGGCATAGGTGATGAGGTCCTCTTCGCGGTGGATGATGCCCAGCTTGTGTCCCTCTTCCTGAAGTTTGGGGAGCTCCGGCGGGATGAGGTCTGCCGGTCGCACCGTGATGGGTTTCTCGTCCCCCACCACCATTTTCCTCACCTCTTCATTTATCGGACCGGGTGGCCTGCCGTAATGCCCGAGGAGATAGTTCCTGACCTCCTGCGTTACCTGCTTGTAACGCTCGCCGGCAAGGACGTTGAGCACCGCCTGAATGCCGACGATCTGGCTTGTCGGGGTCACGAGGGGTGGATAGCCCAGATCTGCCCGCACGCGGGGCACCTCCTCAAGCACCTGACTGAACTTATCAAGGGCGTTCTGCTCGCGGAGCTGGCTTACCAGGTTGGAAAGCATGCCGCCGGGGATCTGGTGGAGGAGCACGTTCACGCTGGGGCGCGTGGTCTCCGCGGTGAAGAGGAGGCGGTACTTGTTGCTCACGCTGGCAAAGTACTCACCGATCTCGTAAAGCAGCTCCAGGTCAAGCCCGGTGTCATAGGG
>JAOAEN010000093.1 GCA_026416775.1 Dehalococcoidales bacterium | reverse complement strand
GCCCTTGCTGCCAACCGTCGCCACGAGGACGGCGGCATCAGGCTCTTCGAGCTGGGCAGGGTCTACCGGCCGCGCGAAGGCGACCTGCCGGAAGATACCGAGATGCTCTGCGGCATCATGAGCGGACCGAGGACGGAAAGGTCATGGCTCGGGGCTGACAGCAACATGGACTTTTACGATGCGAAGGGCATGGTGGAGGGCCTGTTCTCCGCGCTCGGGCTTGAGGTTGACTTTACCCCCGGCCATGACGAGGGGCTACACCCCGCCCGGCAGGCAAAAGTCATTCTGCGCCAGGACGGCGGCGAAGTGGAAATCGGCGTCGTCGGCGAATTACACCCCAAGATTGCCGATGCGTTTGAAATCGCCGGTCCCGTGGGGATTTTTGAAATCAATATCGCCACCCTGCTCAAACACGGGTCGGGAGAGAAGAAATTCCAGCCGATACCGCGCTTCCCCGGCTCCATCCGGGACATCGCCATCGTGGTGGACGCAAGCGTTACCAACCGCGAGGCGGTGAACATCATCAGGCGCTTCTCCCTCGTCAGCAGGGTGAGCCTCTTTGATGTCTATACCGGCAAACAGGTACCCCCGGGGAAAAAGTCGCTTGCCTACCGCATCGTCTACCAGTCGCCCAGCCGCACCCTGACCGACGAAGAAGTGAACAGGGTGCAGGAAGCAATCCTGGAGCGGCTATCAAAGGAACTCGGGGCAACACTGCGCGCACAGTGAGTCGGACATCTGCTCAACCAGCCACAGTACCCCGCCCCTACCGTTGAAGACAAAGCCTAACGCTTCTGCCTTCGCTCAAAGTACTTCATGATGTCAAAGCCGTGCAGGGGACGCGCCACGGCGCCGAACGCGGTGAGGTGCACGTCGGGTTTCCCGTCGGGCGTCTGGTCGCCGACACCGAAGAAGAAGCCGGCATCGTGCATGAGCCATGGATTGAGCACAAATGTGCCCTGATTACCGTTGCAAGCGTCCTCCGTCCAGCTCATGAGGTAGGCATCCTCGCGCAGCTTCACGTAAAGGCACGGCGAACTCCACATCCAGCCGCCGGCGTTTTTCGGCATGATGATCGTCCAGGAATAGGACTCCGGCGTGCTGTAAACGTGGATGGACTGCATCCTATCGCCATAGACCCAGGCAAATGCCCTGCCGACAAGCTCCGTGGTGAAGGTGTGGCGCCTCACCGCCGGGGGTACCGGCCCGCCTTCCATCTCCAGCACGCCGAAGATCGCCCGGTGCCCCACCTCCCAGGGCTTGCGCCCGTTGCCGAGCTGGGCATCAACACAGGTGGTCAGGGCATTTGAGAAGTCAACGGCATGGGCAAGGCAGCGCAGCGGGTCCGTTCCCGTGCAGACATGGGAAAAGATGACAAGATCCTTGGCAATCTCAAAACCACGGTAAACTTCGTCATGCCAGATACGCTCGCCCTTCAGCCGCCATCTGAGGTGTGTGACATCTGCGATATCGTATTCCCACGCGGAGCCTTCATCATAGCGCAGGGTAAACCGCCTGCCCGCCATGTAGTCCGTCGCCTCCATGACATTGGAGCTCACCATGATGGACTCGGTGGCAAAGACCTTGAGGTTCGTCCGGACGATCTCGTCCACCTCAGCCTTGGTGAAGTCTCTGTGCATGAAGCGCGGGCGATATGAAGGGCGCATTCCTTTAACGGAAAAATCGATCCGCTTTCGGTGTTCCTCGCTGTAGGGGATCTCCGTGCCGTAATCGGTGAGCATCTCCAGGTTGGTGGACTGCCCGGTGACCTCGCCCTTTCCGTAGTAGAGGCAGTAGTCAAGCTCATCTCTCACGTCAAAGCCGAGCCGCATGCCGACGTGCTCCACGGTGAAAAAGTCGATCACCTCAAGGGTGAGTGTCCCGGAGTACTCCTGTTCCACGCGCGAATAGATGTAAAGCCGGTCGTCAATCCGGATGTAGTCCGATGGTGCGGTGATGGTAATACCACCAAGGGGGTCACTCAGTTCCACGAAGGAAGACCAGATGACCGAGGGGAAAAAGTAGAGCATCTCCACGCCGTTATCGTTCTTCCAGTAGGTGCCCTTGCCCTCAATACGGTTGGTAAGGGTGTGGCGCCTGGTAGGCGGAGATGTCCCGGCGTCCACATAGCCGAACATGAAATGGCGCCAGACCTCGCGCTTGTCCGGTTCAAAACCGCAGAACCACATTTCAAAGACGGTAACGAGGCCCGTCCTCGTATCGTAGACGATGCCGTAGCCACGGACGCTTTCGGGTATCAGGTGGGTAAAGAGGACAACCCCGCTGAGCTCTTTTGCCCCGTAGGGTGCTTCCACCGGGGCGGCGTTACCCTCGGTGAAGATAAGCCTGTCACGGGAAAGGAACTGATATTTGAGAGCCGGGCCATTGTCAAGGACGATCTTCAGCGTCTTACCCGCCAGCACTTCCGAGACGGGGGAAACGCTTTTCGGGGCCGGCACCGGCCTGAGCTTTGCCCGTATCTGCTGTTCGGTTAACGGCGTGTATCTGTTATAAAAAGTTGACCTGAAGTAATACATCTATTTCCCCCGCTCCAGAATACGTTTTAAGGTTATTCTATGTGTCCCGCCAGATACTGTCAAGGAAGACGGGCTTAACCACCACGGCTACCGTGGGCGCATCCTGCCCTCTCCGTTCTCATACTCTACCAGAGGCACTGTTTGGTCCTGCCCCAACTGCGAACATGCAGCGCTTCCCTCTTTATGCTATATTGTTTTGGGATGACGCTGAAAAAGCCCTGTTTTATCGTTTTCGGCCTTCTTGCGGTAATTCTTGTCTGCCTTACGGCCGGCTGTTTTCCCCGCGGTGCCACCGTCACGGAAGGCCAGCCCTCAGCGGGCGGGGTGCTGCGGCTTTACGGCATAGACCCCATCACGCTTGACCCGGCGATTTCCGCAGAGATGACATCGCACGAATACATCGTCCACATCTTCAGCGGGCTGGTGCGGCTGGATGATGAACTCAACATCGTGCCGGACATCGCCGAAAGCTGGGATATAAGCGCCGACCACCGTACCTATACCTTTCACCTGCGCCGCGACGTGAGCTTTCACGACGGCAAGAAGGTGACGGCTTACGATTTCCAGTACTCGTGGGAGCGTGCCTGTAACCCCGCTACCGGCTCAAGGTCAGCGGCAACCTACCTTGGCGATATCCGCGGGGCAGATGATGTCCTCACCGGCAGGGCAAAGGAAATCAGCGGGGTGAGGGTGATCGATGACTATACCCTTGAGGTGACGGTTGATGCCCCGATACCCTATTTCCTCTACAAGCTGACCTACCCGACCGCTTTTGTCGTTGACCGGGCGAATGTTGCCGCCGGCGCGGAGTGGTGGCGTAAACCGAACGGCACGGGTGCTTTCCGCCTGAAACAGTGGGAGAAGGGCAGTCTCCTTGTCCTCGAGCGGAACAACAGGTTTTACGGAGAGAAGGCAAAGCTCGCACGGGTGGAGTTCAACCTCTGGGGCGGCATACCCATGAACATGTACGAAACGGGTGAGATTGACGTTGCCGGGGTGGCGGCAATCTACATTGACCGCGTCACCGATCCCGCCGGTCCCTTCTCCGGGGAACTCCAGGTTTCCCCGGAGCTCAGCTTCAGTTTTATCGGTTTCAACACCACCAGACCGCCCTTTGATGACTTGAACGTACGCAAGGCCTTCACCATGGCACTTGATAAAGATAAGATCATTGCCCTTTCGTTCCGCAACCTCGTGGCGCGGGCTGATGGCATCCTGCCCCCGGGGCTTCCCGGTTACAACCCCGACCTTGCCGGTCTCGGCTACGACGTGGCGGGAGCAAGGGAACACGTCCGCCGGTCAAGGTACGGGGATAGCGCCAGCCTCCCCCCCATCACCTTTACCACCTCGGGCTACGGGGGTGCCATCGGCGGCTACCTTGAAGCGATCATCACCCAGTGGCGGGAAAACCTCGGGGTGGAAGTCACCGTGCGCCAGCTTGAGCCGGACTGGTTCCTCTACCGCATCAGGGAAGAAAAGGACGAGATGTTTGACATGGGATGGGTTGCCGATTATCCCCACCCCCAGAACTTCCTCGAGGTGCTCTTCCACTCAAGCAGCGAAAACAACTTCGCCGGCTATGCCAGCTCCGCGGTGGATGCCATCCTTGAGGAAGCCGGCACGGAACCGGACGCGGAGAAAAGTCTTGAACTCTACCGCAGGGCAGAGCGTTTGCTCGTGGACGATGCCGCCTGCCTTCCCCTCTGGTTCGGGAAGAACTACGTGCTGGTAAAGCCCCACGTCCAAGGCTACAGGCTGAATCCCCTCGGCTTCGCCTGGCTGAACCGGGTCTCCGTGCGCTAGTTGCCCCGGCAACCGGAAGCGGAAAACCCGTCCCTCTTACATATAGTCCCTGCGCAGGGTCTCGGGAGAATGCGGGCTGTAGAGGGCGGGCGGCACATCAAGCATGGTAAAGGCCCCCTTTTGCCCCGAACACCTGAGGCGATAGGCGGCGCGGGCACAGGCAACAAGAACGCTGCCGGTAAAGCCAGGGTTACTGGCAAGCTGGCAGCGGTACTCAAGGATCGCGCGCTCGCTTTTTGCGGTCTCGCCCGAAGTGAGGACAAATCCGCCGTGGGGGTAGGTGGCATGCTTTTCTGCCATCTCCCTGCGGCTGATGAAGATGACCTCGGTATCGTAATCGGCAAAATAGTGCGGCATCTCCGCGATGGCCTTCCTGATGGCTTCTTTATCGGCACCGTCCCGAGCGACCACATAGACCACGCGCCGGTGCATCTGGCGCCTGGAGAAAGACGGCGTCTTTCCCTCCCTCACCGCCTTGATGGCATCATCAATCGGGTAGGTATAGGAGCGGGCATCAAGCACGCCGGGAACCTTTCTTGCCGCATCGGAATGCCCCTGGCTCACGCCGGGTCCCCAGAAGGTGTAGCCGGCACTCCGGGGGAGAAAGGCGTTACCGAGCACCCTTTCCAGGGAGAAGATGCCGGGATCCCAGCCGGCGGAAATGATCGCCACGTTACCGTGCCTTCTGGCGGTCTCATCCATTTCCCTGAAGTACTCGGGGATGCGGGCATGGGTATCAAAGCTGTCCACCGTGCTGTAGCGCCGCGCGAACATCGGCCCCTGCATCGGGACATCCTCCTTGGAGCCGCCGCAGAGGATGGCAACATCAATGTTGATATTCCCCGGCGGGTCCTCGTCAAGCCTGAAGACCGGGATATCACTGGCCTCCGCCCTTACCACCTCGGGACGGCGGGTGAAAATGGCGGCCAGCCTCATATCGGGATGGCGCGGGATTGCGGCGAGCACGCCGCGCCCGACATTCCCGTAGCCGACAATTGCAAGGTTGACCATCGCTGCCTTCCTCCATCATGGTTTAAATGAAGTAGAACCCTATCGCAATCAGCAGGTAAACGGCAATAAGCTGGGCGCCTTCCAGCCAGTGGCAGACGCCATCCGTGCTGAGGTAATTGGCAATCATCGCCGTCATCACCAGGGCGATGAGCGAAAACGGGCTGAAGACAAGCTCAAGGACGCTGCCGGTAAGGGCAGCGCTGATAATCACGAGCATCGGCACCACAAAGAGGGCAATCTGGAGCGCCGAACTCATGCCGATTTCCAGCGACATCGTCATGTTGTTCCTGCGGGCGAAGCTTATGGCATTGATATGCTCGGGGATATTGGTAAGAAGGGCAATGATTACCAGACCGGTGAAA
>JAOAEN010000092.1 GCA_026416775.1 Dehalococcoidales bacterium | reverse complement strand
GTTAGAGGGGGATAAGGGGGGTGAGCGTGAAAAACCAAACAATCGCAGACAAAATTAGATTGCCCGCGGGTGATAATAGGTGGGCGCAAAAAACCAGGCGGATGCAGATTTTTAGAGCCCCTCCGGGGTCTGCTGGTCCCGCGCCCTTTACGTCTCCTCCGATGAAAAGGTAAGATAGGACTGAAGGTGCCCGTCCTATGAACTACCAGGAGTCCATTGCCTACCTTCTGCGCTTTGCCGATTACGAGCGGCTGCCCCGCTCCGGCATCGTCTGGGACTTAAGACGCGTGGAAAGGCTTCTTGAAAGGCTCGGTGCGCCGCAGTACCATGCGCGCACGGTGCATGTTGCCGGCACGAAGGGCAAGGGCAGTACTTCGGCGATGATGGCTTCCATCCTCGCCCATGCCGGATTTAAGGTGGGGCTCTACACCTCACCGCACCTTCTTTCCTATACCGAGCGCATCAGGGTGAACGGCATACCGGTGAGCGAAGCGGAGTGGGTGCAGCTCACCGAGGCCATCAGACCGCATGTGGAGGCGGAAAACCGCCGCGGCGACCTGGGACAGCTCACCACTTTTGAGATCTTCACCGCCATGGCGTTTTTGCACTTCCGTAATATCGGGGCGGACTGGCAGGTAATCGAAGTGGGGCTGGGAGGCAGGCTCGATGCCACGAACGTCGTCAGGCCCGAGGTCTGCATCATCACCTCCATCAGCTACGACCACATGGACGTGCTGGGCGACACCCTTGACAAGATCGCCCGCGAAAAGTCGGGCATCATCAAGGGCGGGGCGGATGTCGTCAGCGCCCCGCAGTCCCCGGAAGCCCTCGGGGTGATTGAGGAGGTCTGCCGGCAGAAACAGGTACGGCTCATCAAGGTCGGCAGCGACGTAACGTGGCGGGCGATCCGCTCTGACATTTCAGGGCAGGACTTCCGCGTGCACGGTCTGAAAGGCAGCTACGACATTATGCTTCCCCTTCTCGGGGACTATCAGATGGAAAATGCCGCCTGCGCCGTTGCGGCGGCTGAACTCCTCATGGAGCGGGGTGTTTCTCTCGGGGCGGGGGACATCTCCGGAGGGCTGGCAAGCGTGAGTTGGGCGGGCCGCTTCCAGATACTGCGCAGGTCCCCATGGCTCATCGTGGACGGGGCGCACAACGCCGATTCGATGAAACGGCTGGGGGAGGCCCTGCACCAGTATTTTCCGCACCACAAACTGACCCTCGTCCTCGGGTTCGGCAATGACAAGGACGTTAGCGGCATGGTGGCGGAAGCCGTGAAAATAACCGGCAGCATCGTCCTTGCCCCCTCGCGCCACCCCAAGGCGGTAAAGCCCGATGCAATCGCTCAGGAATTCGCAAAATACGGGGTCTGTCCGCGCACTGCCGGCACCGTTGCCGGGGCGGTGCAGCTTGCCATTAAGGATGCCGGCCCGGACGATGTCGTCTGTGCCGCCGGCTCGCTCTTCGTTACCGCCGAAGTCATGGAGATGATGGCGTCTTAAATGCGCCTGCCCGCCTCCAGCACGACGTCATCACCGCTGCGGTAAACGCGCCTGAAAGTAAGCCCCGTAGCCCGGTCCAGGTTGTCAACTTCAAGGACCCCCGCCACATCCTTCCCCCTGCCCACGAGCTTGGGGGCGATGATGGCAATGGTGCGGTCGGCAAGCCCGAGAAACGATGTGATAATCCCGGCCCCACCCTCCACGAGTACGGACGAAATCTGACGGGCACCGAGCGTCTTCAGAAGCGCCCCCAGGTCAACCCTGCCGGGGCGCTCCGCCGGTACGGTGAGGACTTCAACCCCCCTTTCCACGAGGACGGAAATCCTTTCGGGCGGGGCAGAAGGTGTCGTTACCACGATCGTCCGCGCCTTATCCTGGTCCGCCAGCACGCGTGCAGTGGGTGGGATCCTGAGGTGGGAATCGAGCACGATCCTCACCGGGTTTCTCCCCTTCACCAGCCTCACGGTGAGCTGGGGGTCATCGGCAAGCACCGTGCCGATACCGACGAGGACGGCATCATGGGTGGCGCGCAGACGGTGTGCCAGCCTGAGCGATGGCGGGGAGCTTATCCAGCGGGAAACACCGCTTGCAAGCGCGATTTTCCCGTCAAGCGTCTGCGCCCATTTCACGGTAACGTAGGGGATGCCCGTGGTGACCCACTTGAGATAGGGCTCGTTAAGGGTACGGCATGCCTCCTCCAGCACTCCGACCGTGGTGGCAATGCCCGCCCGGTTGAGCAGTTCAATGCTCCTGCCCTGCATCTGGGGGAAGGGGTCAAGCATCCCGACAACGACACGGGCGATATTGCTCCTGATGATGGCATCGGTGCAGGGCGGCGTTTTACCCCAGTGGCGGCATGGCTCAAGGGTGACATAAAGCGTCGCCCCGCGCACGTCTTCGGTGGCATGCTTGAGGGCATCAACCTCGGCATGGTCGCCGCCGAAGTAATGGTGGTAGCCCCGCGCGATGATGCGTCCGTCCCTGACGATGACCGCTCCGACCATGGGGTTCGGGCTCACGAAGCCAAGCCCCCGGCGGGCAAGCCCCAGCGCAAGACGCATGAACTCCTCATCGGTAGGCCTTTCAACCATGTCTGCCCCCGTCTCTGTTACGTCCTCAAACAATTATAGGGCAAACCGGCATTCCTTTTACAGCACGGAATACGCGGCCGTCTTCCTCGGGACTGAAAAACTCAGTTATGTGAGCGGCCTTTCACGGTGCCTCCGGCCTGCAGGAATGCAGGGGCGAAGTAAGCGCTTGCTGGAAATAAACTGGTGCGATTGCGTGAGTGGAAGGCAATCTGTTAGAATTAAGTCTGTAGACCTGCTTGTGGGCCGTTAGCTCAGCTGGTAGAGCAGGGGACTTTTAATCCTCAGGTCGCAGGTTCGAATCCTGCACGGCTCAGTGGCCATACCAAAGTACCACACTTCCTCATACCAACGAACCAGTCGTTTTTGCCTCAGGCGGCTGGCTTTTTCTTTGATTTCTATCAGTTGCCGTTGCTATACACACTACCGGCAGTACAAAGCACCTTGCACCCCGGCGGGGCCTGCTCTGTGCTGCCGGCAAACACAGCACACACATGTCCATTCTCCCGAGCGGGTGCGTCTGCTTTGCTGCCGCACTGTCCTTTGGAGGTGGCTCTGTGAAGACCGTCACCGCTGTTCAAACATTCCTTGCTAACCGCCGTGCTATCAACCGCCGGGCAGAAACCCTGCGCTGGTACGAAAGTAAGCTAAAAAGATTTGCCGCGGCTTTTCCCGAGCTTCCAACCGAGCCGGAACCGATAGAGGAATTCCTCGCCGCGGTTGTGCCTCCTCAGAAGGACGAGAGCCGCCATGGGTTCTACCGTGCCTTGAAGGCATTGTACCGCTTCATCTGCCGGCGGAACCGCCTGCCGAACCCCATCGCGCTCATAGACCCTCCTTCCCGGCGCAAGAAGGTCAGACCGACACTTTCGTCCCATGAGATGATGCTTCTTCTTGCCTCGGCACAGAACCTGAGAGACAGGGCTATCCTCAGCCTTTTCATTGACACAGGTGCCCGATTAGGAGAGGTAGCATCACTCCGGAAGCAGAACATCTCTGACGACTGCATAAGGGTGGACGGCAAGACAGGGCAACGTGAAATCCCCATCAGCGAAGAGACAAGACGGCTCCTGCTCATGCTAGCCGCAAATACCGCCGATTCTGACTATGTTTTTCACGGCAGGCGCGGCCCACTTACCCGGTGGGGGATTTATCGCATTGTTAAGAACCATATGCGCCGAGCCGGTATTGCTGCTCCCAAGCTCGGACCTCACCGCTTGCGGCATGCGTTTGCCAAGCACTACATCAAAAACGGTGGTGACACCCGCTCTCTTCAGAAAATCATGGGGCATGCCAGCATCAGCACCACCGAAATCTACGTTGAGCTTGCCAGGGAAGACATCATTGCCAAGCACCATCAGTTCACACCTCTCCGCTCCGCGTACGCCGCTGCCCAGCAGAGCTTCTTTGACAAGTCACTCGTGCTGAAAGAAGCCGAGGAAATACTGGCAGGAAAAGGAGGTATCAACAATGACAACGATTATGAGCTGGGGAAACAATGAGGGCACAAAAGGAAGATGCGATGCTCGGTGTCACCGGGCGGTGGGGGCCAAGTGTCGGTGCATGTGTAATGGCAGCTATCACGGGGCTGCTTACCGCCCTGGCGGTGTAGAGCAGGCGGTCCGTGATACCTGGGAAGAGGTCATCAGCCAGGCAGAGGCAAAAGCACGCACCGAGGGGTTTGAACTGGACACGACCCGGCTGCGCAGGCTCATCAATACAGAGCCCAAGAAGATAATGCCCGTTCAAGCAAAATTGCTTTGACCGCAAAGGGGGTGCAAATGGGCCTCAGGCATTTTGTTGACGGCTTTGAGCCCCAGATAGTGCGTATCCGAGGCAAACCGAAGGTAATCGGCTATATCAGGAACGGGGTGTTTCGAAGCATCATCAGGTATTCAAAGCATGTCCTCTACAAGAGGGAAGGCAGACCGCCGGCAATCGCTAAGGAAGCTTGGATATATCAAAACATTATCAAGCCAAAGTGCCGGCTGTGGGAGGTATACGATGAAGAGAGAAACATTATCTTGCGCACCACAATTGCCAACTTCGATGCCCACTGCGAGGAATGGCACTGGGATGGCTCACGGCAGTTGCTTCTGGAAGAACCCTATTGGCAGATAGAAATACTGGGGGCTCCACGACCGGCACAGCAAAGACTTTTATAGGAGGAAAAACATGGCTACGGAATTAGTAAGACAGGACAAACCTTTGATAACCTTTGCTGATGTGAAGCGGTACATATGCCCGAAGGCTTCTGATGCTGAAATCGGTCTTTTCTTAAAGATTTGCGCAAGTCATGGTCTAAACCCTTTTGCCCGTGAGATATATCTTGTGAAGTACGATGATGCGCAGCCGGCAGCCGTTGTCATCGCTGCTGAGGCTTATCTGAAAGCGGCGGAAAGCTCAGCCCAGTATGACGGCCATGAGGCAGGCGTCATTATTAAAGACAGCTCGGGCAAGATAGAGTACCGGGAGGGGTCTTTTATCCTGGATGAAGAGCAGAAATATCTTGCTGGCGGCTGGGCAAGGGTTTACCGCAAAGACAGACGCTACCCGGTTTACGTTTCGGTGAGTCTAAAAGAGTGCCAGAAACACACCAAGACTGGCAAGCCCATCCGTTTTTGGGACGAGATGCCGGCGACGATGGTGCGCAAAGTCGCTCTCGCCAGGGCGCTGCGTGAGGCTTTCCCCAACTGTCTGGGTGGCACGCTGAGCACGGCGGAGTTTGAGGAAGTGCCAGAAGACAAATTGTTGGCTTTAGAGGATGAGCAGCCGGTCCGTGCCGTAGATACCGGAGCTGAGATTGATATGGACTGGCTCAATGAAGCTAAAGCGAAGCTGAGATGGACGGATGAGACCCTGCTCAGTTTTCTTAGTGCCAGATACCGGGTAAGCGGGAAGACTTTAACTGAAGCTCTCTGCCGGCTTACCCACGAGCAAGCAGAGGACTTTACACGTCAGATAAATACCAGGCTTGAGCGCGGCTAGATTAGCCATGAGAGGTCTGCCCGCGTCCATTAGTCTGGCAAGTTTCAAGGAGGTATGTCCATGGGCAGGACTAGCAGAATTGCTAGGGGGAGAGTCTTTCCGCAGAGCTACTGTACTGACCGCCGTTACGGGTGCTTATCCCTGAAGGCGTGTGCCCTTTTCCCAC
>JAOAEN010000091.1 GCA_026416775.1 Dehalococcoidales bacterium | reverse complement strand
CCTTCTTACCAGCCGGTACGCTACGGGGCCAGCCCCCAAATGGCGCAGGGATAACCACCAATTACGGTTCGCCCGGGTTACTTACGCCCGTACTGCGGGGCAAAGAACAGGTCGTGGAAAAGGATGGGCTTTCTGGGATCATTTATCCGCTTGAAATTGAGCGGACAGTGGTAAAGCCCCGCCGGGACGAAGACCGTGGTCGCCTCGGTAATGACGAATTTCTCCAGCCGCTTGCCATCGAGGCTTAGGGCCAGCTCAACCTCTCCACCGAGATCAACCATGTTTGTCAGGTCGCCGCCCACGAAGATCAGGAACTGGTCAAAGTCATGGGCATGGCATTCCTTGACCATCTCAAAGGGCTCGGTAATCGCCCACCAGCTCATGGAGAAATCGCGGTTGCCGTAGTCCTTATCGCTGTGCAGCCCGAGGCGCGGAGCCTTTACCTCGGGATGGGGTGTGGGGGTGGTAACCACGCTCCTGCGCAGGTATTTCTGCAGGACCTGACGCTGGTTCTCTGCCATAAGGGCCTCCTTAAACCATTATCTGATACAGCGCTATGCCAGCACCCGGAACACTTCCTTCAGCAGGGACGGCTCCCTGCCGCCCGCTGTTTTACCATGCGGTAGAACTCCTCCGGTTCCTTCCCGAGGGACATCTCTTCCATGGGGCACATCGTCCTGCCGTCGTCACGGGTAATGTAAGGGACAACCCTGTCAAAATGGTGGCTGATACCGTATTTCTCAAGGGTGCACCGGGCAAGCTCACTCCCCAGCGGACCTGCCACCTCACCGGCGTGAGCAAGGACAGAAAGCAGCGCCGCCGCATTACCGCAGACCCTATCGTAAATAACGCATCCGCCGGCGGAAGCCTCGGGGCTTTCCAGATACTCCAGCAGGGGCAAAAGGCCCTCTTTCTGAGAACGGAAAACGATATTTCCCCCACGATAGACACGCAGTGTGTCCCGGCTTTCCAGAAAATCACGGTAATCTTCGCGTCCCATCATGGCCCTCAAAAGGAAAGAACACACCGCAACCCGAGGAAAAACTTTTTCCCCGTCTTTGCCACCATAATAACGGGCAGGAACCGAAAAGTCAAAAGACCATAATGGGTAACAGCTTCTGTCAGAATGGGGGCTAACACTCTTCCTGCCGCCTGCCGGACTGTATTATCATCACAATAAAAACGCGTTGAGGATGGTGAACCGTATGGTCTCGATTGAGTATTTCCTTTTCAGCATACTCCTGCTCCTCGGGCTTGGTGCGGTCATTGCCTTCATGCAGCTTGTGGTCAGGCCACTGCGCACCTACTGGGCAATAGCTGAAGCACGCCGGATGATTGCATCCGGGAAAACCTGCGGCAGCCTGCGCTACCAGACCGTCCTGCGCACCCTCGCCACCGCCGGCAACGACCTTGAAGCCGCCACACTCTGGAAAAAGCTCAAGGAACTCGAAGGTTAAGCCGGCCTCCATACGGTCTGACCGACATATTGCGCACCGGGCGAGTTTTGCCGATAATAAAGAGTGGTGAGCCCGAAAGCAGAAATCATCGCCAGCGGCACCGAGCTTCTCCTCGGTGAGGTTGCCGACGTCAACACGAGCTTTATCGCCTCCCAGCTTGCCAGCCTGGGGATAGACCTCTACCACGGCAACATCGTCGGGGACAACTTTGAAAGGTTCACCCAGGTGCTCCGGCAGGCATGGCAGCGGGCGGACATCATCATCACCAGCGGCGGGCTCGGGCCCACCCAGGGCGACATCACCCGCGAGGTCATCGCCCGGTTCCTGGGAGAAACGCTCACCATCGACCCGCAGCTCCGTGAGGAACTCGAGGGCTTCTTCAGGCGCCGCGGCATGGAAATGCCCCTCAATAACCTCAAGCAGGCAACCATTATCCCCTCCGCCACCCCCCTGCGCAACAGCTTCGGTACCGCACCGGGCTGGTGGGTGGAAAAAGAAAACCACACCATCATCGTGCTCCCGGGACCGCCGCGTGAGCTACAGGCAATGTGGCATGACGCGGTGCTTCCCCGCCTCAGAGCCATGAGGTGCGCCGTCATCCTTTCCCGCACCCTCAAGACATGGGGGCTTGCCGAAGCCAGAGTGGATGAACTGGCGGCACCCTTCCTCAAGAGCGCCAACCCGACACTTGCCCTTTATGCCCGGCCGGACGGCATCCACATGCGCATCACTGCCAAAGCCGCAACCGAAGCGGAAGCACGCCGGATGGTACAGGAGCGCGAAAGGGACATCCGCACCATTCTGGGCAGATACATCTGGGGGGCCGACGAGGACACCCTGGAAAGGACCGTCCAGAACCTCCTTCAGGCAAGGAACCTTACCATCGCCACCGCCGAGGACTTTACCGCCGGCTTGCTCGTGCGCTCGTTTGCCGCAAGCCACTTTTTCAGGGGCGGGCTGGTCGTACCGGCCGAAGATGCCCCTTCCCGAAAGACGGCGGCCATGATGGCGGAGAAAGCCCGGGAGGAGTTCAGGGCGGACATCGGTCTTGCCATATGCGGTAACCCCGCCTCACGGGGAACGGAAAATGCCTGTATCGCCATTAGCGACGGCAGAAGGACGATGGACTCCACCACCGGCTACCCGGGCGACCGCGAGCTCATCGCAAGGCGGACCCTCAACCATGCCCTCGTCTGGCTCAAGGAAGTCCTGGAACAAAAGAATACCTGATTTACCGCAGTTCTCTCCCGGTTTTTGCCACTGGCACCCGCAATACGCTATAATCCCTTGCGAATGCTTGCCAAAGTACGCAGCGGTGCCATCATCGGGCTGGACGGGGCAATCGTGGAGGTGGAGGTGGACATCTCGCCGGGGCTTCCCTCATTTACCATCGTGGGGCTGCCGGATGCCGCCGTGCAGGAGGCAAGGGAACGTGTGCGTGCAGCAATCCGCAACTCGGGCGGCACCTTTCCCACGAAGCGCATCGTGGTGAACCTCGCCCCGGCAGACCTGAAAAAGGCCGGCCCTGCCTATGACCTGCCGATCGCGGTGGGCATCCTCCTGAGCTCCGGTCAGGTGGAAGCCGACCTTGGCGATACGATGGTCCTCGGCGAGCTTTCTCTGGACGGGAGTCTGAGACACACCAACGGGATCCTCCCCATGGTCGTCCTTGCCCACGACGAGAAGGTACCACGGGTCATCGTCCCCGAGGTCGACGCCGCCGAGGCTTCCCTCGTTGACGGAGTCAAAGTGCTTCCCTTCGCCTCGCTTGCCCAGCTCATCAGCTACCTCCGCGGGGAAATCCCCGCCCCCGAACCCGTGCCAAGACCGGAGCCGGGAACGGAAACGCCCTCTGCCACCACCGACCTTGCCGACATCAAGGGACAGGAACATGCCAAACGGGCACTTGAAGTCGCCGCCGCCGGCGGTCATAACATGATCATGTGCGGGCCGCCGGGTAGCGGCAAGACGCTTCTTGCCCGGGCGCTTCCGTCCATCCTTCCGCCGATGACCGATGAGGAAGCCATCGAGGTCACCAAGGTCTACAGCGTGAGCGGACTATTGCCCCAGGATACTCCCCTCATCCGCCAGCGCCCCTTCCGTGCCCCCCACTACACCATCTCCAATGCGGGGCTGGTGGGCGGTGGCCATTTCCCGAAACCCGGCGAGATAAGCCTGAGCCACCGCGGGGTGCTCTTCCTCGATGAGCTACCCGAGTTCGGTCATTCGCTCCTTGAGACGCTGAGACAGCCCCTGGAAGACAAGATCGTCACCATCAGCCGGGCCCAGGGCAGGGTGACGTACCCGGCGAGCTTCATGCTGGTGGGGGCGATGAACCCCTGTCCCTGCGGTTACTACGGCGATCCCTTCCGCAGGTGCACCTGCCCGCCGGGGCTCGTAGCGCGCTACCAGAGACGCATCAGCGGCCCCTTCCTTGACCGGGTGGACATCTTCATTGAGGTGCCCCACATTGAATATGAAAAACTCACCGATGACCGCCGCGGCGAGCCTTCCTCAAGGGTCCAGGCAAGGGTAACGGCGGCACGCAGCCGACAGGTTGAGCGCTTCAGGGGAACAAGGCTCACCTGCAATGCCGAGATGAGCCCGGCGGAGATACGCGAGTTCTGCCGCATGGATGACGAGACAAAGAACCTGCTTAAAGCCGCCGCAAAACAGCTTCACCTTTCTGCCCGTGCCTTCCACCGCATTCTGAAGCTGGGGCTGACCATCGCCGACCTGGAAGGAAGCCTGACCATCAGGCCCCATCACATCGCCGAAGCGTTACAGTACCGCCCCAGAACGGAATAAAAACTGGAGAAGGAGATACCGATATGGGACTTGAGAACGAGATTAAAGAGCGTGCCCGCAAGATGGGCATGGACCTCTGCGGTATTGCCCCTGTCTCCCGCTTTGACGGTGCCCCCCGAGGTATGCACCCCACCGATTTTCTGCCGGGCTGCCAGTCCGTCATTACCATCGGGGTGCGGCTCCTCGACGGGGTGGTGCAGACCATCTTCCGCAACTTTGAAGACGGACACCACCTCGCCCAGGGGGTTTATGGCACCTACGGCTACACCATTGCCCCGAATTTCCACCTCCTCTACGCCTGCTACGATATCGCCCAGTTCATTGAGCGCAAGACCGCTGCTATCGCCATGCCCGCGCAGACGGGCCCCCTGCAGACCGGCATGGCAATCAGCCTGCGCCATGCGGCGGTGGCGGCGGGTCTCGGGGAATTCGGTTGGATGAGCATCGTGCTCACCCCCGATTTCGGCCCGCGCAACCGCTTCGGGGCAATCCTCACCACCGCCCGGCTTGAGCCCGACCCGATGTACCGCGGGGAGCGCCTCTGCAACCCCGAAAAATGCAACATCTGCACCACCGTCTGCCCCACGCAGGCACTCTCCAGGTTCGGGGAAAAGGAAGCCCGGCGTGTGGTCTATAAGGATGACGGCGGCGAGATGGTTTACGAGTACTGCCACGTCAGCATGAGCCGCTGCCGCATCGCCACCCACGGGCTCATGAGGAAGTACGGCGGGCGCGAGGACCTCGTGACCTCGCTCGATGCATCCCCGAAAGAAATTGAAGAGGCAACGCGCCGGACGCCGCCCGAAGGGCTGCAGTCTTCACCGACCTATAAGTGCGGGAAGTGCCTCGCCTACTGCCCGGTAGGTAACTGGAAGACAAAGTTCCGCGACCGCGGGCTTTCCAGACGCCTGCCGGTCATGGAGGGCTGACAAAGAGCCGCGGTGCGTAAAATTGACACCTGCATATTGCGGGATATAAAATCAGGCAGGTGCAAACAATATTCAGCAGAAAGGACAGGTTCTATGGGCAAATACGATAAGTACATCTGCACCGAACTCAAGAAGAACATCAAGCTACCTCCCTACCGGGAATGGGAACGGGACATGATCGGTGAAGGCCTCTGGGACGGCTACCACCGGAGCCTTGAGCACGTCGTCTGGACGGATTCCGAGGTCATCCCGGGCTGCTTTTACTCCGAGATGGTCTGGCAGTGGCCGTCCACCTTCCCGAACCAGCGTCCCCGCCCGGTGCTCACCCCGGAGCAGATCAAGGAAATGGCAAACCGCCCTGGCGCCCAGGGGGTACCGCCTCATTCGCATCCTTTCCCGGAGCTCCTTTCGTTCTTCGGGACGGACTTCGACCATCCCGAGGAGCTCAACGGTGAGGTGGAATTCTGGATGGAGGACGAGAAATACGTCTTTACCAAGAGCTTCGTCGTCTACATCCCGGAAAACGTCCCCCACTGTCCCCTGAAGATCCCGCGCATGGACAAGACCTTATTCC
>JAOAEN010000090.1 GCA_026416775.1 Dehalococcoidales bacterium | reverse complement strand
TCCTTACGTGTCTCGCGGTGCGAGTAGTTCTCGTTTACCGCCACATGTTCCAGGCTGCGGTGGGCAAGGAGTGTTGCCTTGGGCTCACCGGTGGTACCGGAGGTGAAGTAAAGCCCGGCATCGTCCTCGCGGTTGAGCATCACGCCGGTTGGCTTGGGAGAGGACCCGGCAAGCACTTCCTCGTAGGCTTCCATGCCCGCCGGGGGCTTACCGCCAACATAGACATAATGCTTGATGGTCGGCATCTGGGATCGGATTTCCATGATGCGCTCGGTAAAGTTCTCGTCAAAGACCATGATCTTGGGCTCGGCAATATCAACGCAGTACTTGATCTGCCGGCTGATGAACCGGAAATTCAGCGGAGCCGCAATTGCACCCGCTTTAAGGATACCGAAGTAGGCCTCAAGCCAGTTGATGGAATTCATCATCAGGTGCATGACCACATCGCCTTTCTTGATGCCACGGGCAATCAGGGCGTTGGCGAAGCGGTTGGCCCTTTCGTTGAATTCCTTCCACGTGATGGTCCTTCTCAGGTTCTTGCTCGGTGTTACCTCGATGAGCATTATGGCGTTGGGGGTGAGGCGGGCGTTTCTTTCCAGAATCTCGACTATCGTCATCCTGCGGCTCCTTTGACCTAGTTATTGGTTTTTGACACGCAAGCGCTCCAGGAAGTATCTGGACCGAGGGATACCAAAAGACTGAAAGGTGAAAGCTGTTTCCGGTCAGTGGTGTCAGCCATAGCGTGGCATTTAATTATAGTCGCAAAAACGTGTGCTTGTCAAATGCGGGCGTGGCATGTCTTGGTCGGATAGTTTCCCTGTGCTATAATTTTTCTGAGGGGCGCCATGATTGAGCATCTTGACAGGATTGAAAAAAGGTACGACGAGCTGGAAAAGACGATGGCCCTGCCGGAAGTGGTGACCGATCCGGTGAGATTGCAGGAACTGGCACGCGAACGGGCATCACTTGAAGATATCGTCAGACTTTACCGCACCTATAAGAAGACCCGCAGGGAGCTGGAAGAAGTCAGGTCCATGCGTGATGGTGCGGACGAGGAGCTGAACGCACTCGTCAGAGAAGAGATCGGACGGCTCGAGAAAGAGCTTGCCGGGCTTGAAGGGCAGTTGAAGATTGCCCTCCTGCCCAAGGACCCCAACGATGAAAAGGACATCATCATGGAGATCCGTGCCGGGGCGGGCGGTAATGAAGCCTGTCTCTTTGCGGCTGACCTCTTCCGCATGTACAGCCGCTATGCCCAGAGCAAGGGCTGGAAGATAGACGTCATCAGCACGAGCGAGGGCGCGGTCGGCGGCTTCAAGGAGATAATCTTTGAGATCAGGGGGAAGGGTGCCTTCAGCCGGCTCAAGTACGAGAGGGGTGTGCACCGCGTCCAGCGCGTGCCGGAAACGGAGGCATCCGGGAGGATCCACACCTCCACGGCCACGGTGGCGGTGCTTCCCAAGGCGGAAGAGGTGGACATCACCATCGACCCGGATGACCTGCGGATTGACGTTTTCCACAGCAGCAGTGCCGGCGGGCAGAACGTCAACAAGGTAGCCACCGCCATCCGTGTGACCCACCTTCCCACGGGTATCGTCGTTACCTGCCAGGACGAGCGCTCCCAGCTCCAGAATAAAATCAAGGCACTTTCCGTGCTGCGGGCGCGCCTGCTTGATATCGAGCGGCGCAGGCAGGAAGAGCAGATAACGCAGGAAAGACGCCAGCAGGTCGGTACCGCGGAGCGGGCGGAGAAGATACGGACCTATAACTTCCCACAGGACCGGGTGACCGACCACCGCATCAATTTTACCCTGCATAACCTACCGGGCTTTCTTGACGGCGATCTGGACGAGATGATTGACCGTTTGATCGCCAGCGAACAGGCAAAGCAGCTTGAGGCACAGGCGGTGTGAACTGGAAGGAAGCCCTGATTTATGCCCGCCGCATCCTAGCCGAAGGCGCTGTCGAAGAGGCCGCACTTGAAGGGGAAGTCCTGCTCCGTCATGTGCTCGGGGTGAGCCGGGCTGAACTCTATTCGGCACCCGAGCGCAGGCTGACTCCCGAGCAGAGGCAGGAGCTGGACAGGTGTCTTGGGCGTCGCCTGCATGGTGAGCCAGCCGCCTACATCACCGGGCACCGCGAGTTCTACGGGCTAGATTTTCTTGTTGACCGGCGCGTGCTCATCCCGCGCCCGGAGACCGAGCTCCTCGTGGAAAAAGCCATAGCAGTCGCCCGTGAGAACGACATCGGCGAAATTGCCGATATCGGTACGGGGAGCGGTGCCATCGCGGTGAGCCTTGCCGTGCATCTGCCCGGGGCGACCATCTATGCCACCGATATTTCCCCGGAGGCGCTGGAAGTCGCCCGTACCAATGCGGAGCGGCACGGGGTGGCACAGCGCATCACCTTTCTCTGCGGCGACCTGCTTGAAGCCCTGCCAGGACCGGTGGCGATGATCGTTGCCAATCTTCCCTACGTCAGGGAAGACGAGGTCAGAGGCAATGCATATCTTGCCGGTGAGCCGCTTGTCAGCCTGTGCGGGGGTAAGGACGGTCTGGACAAGATAAGAAGTCTCTGCCGGCAGGCGGCAGGCAGGCTGAGGAAGGACGGTTTCCTTCTGCTGGAAATAGGGGCAGGTCAGGCCCGGGAGGTGGCCGGTATCTTGAGGCGTGCCTTCCGCGGGGCCGAGCCGGAGTTCTACCGGGACCTTGCCGGCATTGAAAGGGTGGTCATGGTTCGTTTGACAGCGTTTTCGCAGGGGTGTTAAATTTAGTCTGGGTTTTTTAAGCCATAATCAAATCCCACAAGAGGACATGGAGATGAACATTATCGTCTGTGTGAAACAGGTTATTGATCCTGAAGCCCCGCCGAGTAGTTTCAGGATTGACCCCGCCACGAACCGGGCGGAGATGCGGGGTGCCAATCCTGTGATTGACCCGTACGGGGAATATGCCGTGGAGGCGGCGCTCAGGCTCAAGGATGCCGGGGGCGCAAAGGTGACCGTTATCAGTCTGGGGTCAAATCTCCTCCGCGAGGTGGTAAAAAAGCCTCTTGCTATGGGTGCCGATGAGCTTATTCTGCTTGAGGATGCAGCCTACGACGGGGGTGATAGTTACAGCACCGCTCTTGCCCTAGCAGCGGCAATAAAGAAGATCGGGCAGTATGACCTCATCCTCTGCGGGCGCGAGGCTTCGGATACCAATGCTGGGCAGGTTGGTGCCGGGGTTGCGGAGATTCTGTCTCTTCCCTGTGTCACGCTGGCAAAACGGCTTGAGGCAGGGGCGGGTAACCTTGTGGTGGAGAGGGTTACCTCGGCGGGCTACGATGTGGTCGAGGTGGGCCTTCCTGCCGTTATTACTATAAGCAATGAGATCGGTGAGCCGCGTTACCCGACCGTGAAGGGCATCATGGCGGCAAAGAAGAAGGAACCGCTGGTGTGGAAGCCTACCGATCTCGGGCTTGATGCCTCGCGGCTTGGCAGTGCCGGCCGGAAGGTAAAGCTCTTGCGTCTTTACCAGCCCGTCTACGAGGGCAGGTGTGAGTTTGTGGAAGGGCAGACGCCCGAGGAGGCGGGTGCCAATCTGGCGATAAAGCTCAGGGAAGCCAAAGTAATCTAGCTTTAACCGCTTTTTAACATTTGTAAGATAGGGGCGAATTATGGCAGAGAATCAGGGTGTACTGGTATATCTTGAACATAGGGAGGGAAAGCTCCTGCCCATTGCCCTTGAAGGGCTGGGTGCCGGAAGAAGGCTTGCCGATACGCTGGGACAGAGGTTATCATGCGTGGCAATTGGCAGCAATATTGCCCAGCTTGCCTCGCAGGCGATCGCGGCAGGTGCTGACCGGGTGTACCTCATGGACAGCCCCGAGCTTGCCGATTACCAGCCCGATATCTATCTCGCTTTGATGGGTCAGCTTGTTGCCGAGGCAAGACCGCAGGTCATCATCATGGGGCACACCGATACCGGTCGGGAGATAGCCCCGAGACTTGCCTTCCGCTTTGGTACTGTGGCGGTGACGGATTGCGTTGAACTCAATATAGATAACACTTCCGGGAGACTGCTTGCCACCAAGCCGGTTTACGGTGGTAATGCTCTTGCGGTGTTTTCTACGGATACTGATCCCCAGGTTGTTACCGTGCGCACTAAGGCGATGGCGCCCGCGGTGCCGAATGCCTCAAGACAGGGCGAGGTCATCACTCCTGCCTATAAGGTTGAGCCCTCGGTGGTGCGCGCCAGAATCGTCAGGAGGGTGCTTGCCGAAAGTGCCGGTGTCAAGCTGGAGGATGCAGCGGTGGTAGTTGCCGGGGGCAGGGGTATCGGTGGCGCGGAAGGCTTCAAGCAGCTTGAAGATCTGGCGAGGCTGTTGAAGGGGGCTATCGGTGCCAGCCGACCACCGTGCGATAGCGGCTGGATATCCGATACCGCCCAGGTGGGACTTACCGGAAAGATCATCGCTCCCGAACTCTACATTGCCGTGGCCATCTCCGGCTCAAGCCAGCACATGAGCGGCTGCTCGGGGGCGAGGACCATTGTCGCCATCAACAAGGACAGGGAGGCGAATATCTTCCGCCATGCCCGCTTCGGCGTGGTGGGGGACTGGAAGAAGGTGCTGCCGGCATTCACAGCAAAGGTAAAAGAGCTTCTGGCTTCCTGACATGCCCGGAGATGCACCGAATATTGAACGTGAAAGCCCGTTTTGCTATAATATGAATCCAAAAATCATGTTCTTTGCCTTTAATGCACGCAATTTGCTCTGTGAGGTGTGATCGCGATGAGAATGCTCAGGTTAAGTCTGTGCCTCTGGATGCTTCTGGCGATGGTACTACCATTTGTCTCTCTCCCCGCAGTAGCTCTGGCGGAAGAGACGACCTCTGATAACACCACCGTCAACCTGACATTGACTGCGGAGTTTCCCAAGCTGGAGGCGGTGGCGACAGGCAGCTTTGAGTTCTACGTCAAGATGGTCTATGAAGGCAAGACTGACCGCCTCTTTGATCTGAGCGTCGTGGCACCACCCAAGTGGGATGCCTACATCACCCCGCAGTATGATACCAAGCGGATTTCCTCCATCAACATGGAGAAGCCGACCTACGGCACCACCACAACGAAGACGGTGAAGCTGAATATAAGCCCGCCCACCTGGCCTTATGCCGAGCCGGGCGAATATCAGATAAAATTCCAGGCAAGTTCCGGTGAGCTTACCAGAGATATCTATCTCACGGCAAAGGTGACCGCCAAATATACGATGTCGGCTTCACCGACCTACCAGCGCTATAACATGACAGCGCGGGCAGGTGCGGAGAACGTCTATTCCATCACGATCACGAATACCGGCACTGAAGCCATTACCAATATCACCTTCACCGCGGACAAGCCCAGCGGCTGGGAAGTGACTTTCAAGCCAGAAAAGATTGAGCGCCTTGAGATTTACGACCCAAAGGTGATTGATGTCGTCATCAAACCGCCGGTGAAGACGGTCGCCGGTGATTACCGTATCAACCTCAGGGCTTCGGGTAAGGAGGCCTATGCCTCAAGCATTGACGTCCGCGTGACGGTGGAGACCCCTTCCATCTGGGGCTGGCTCGGGGTGGCCATCATCGTGATTGTGGTGCTCGGGCTGATCTTTATCTTCATGAGGTTTGGCCGGCGATAGACCATGACGGATAGACTGGCAATTGTAACCAGAGACCTGACCAAAAAATACGGTGATGCCGTTGTCGTTGACCACCTCACCTTTGAGGTGAGGGAAAACGAGGTCTTCGGGCTGCTCGGTCCCAACGGTGCCGGGAAGACCACTACTATCCTCATGC
>JAOAEN010000008.1 GCA_026416775.1 Dehalococcoidales bacterium | reverse complement strand
GTGCCACGGTATTGGCGCTGGAGGAGATGGGGATTGCGGTGGACAAATCGCACCATGAGGTCGCCATCTCCCAGCACGAAATAGACATGCGCTATTCCGATGCTCTCACCATGGCGGACAACGTCATGACCTACCGCATCGTGGTAAAACAGATCGCCCTCCAGCACGGGGTCTACGCCACCTTCATGCCCAAGCCGGTATTCGGCATCAACGGCAGCGGCATGCACGTCCACCAGTCCCTTTTCAAGGGTGATACCAACGCCTTCTTTGATAAGAACGGTAAGTACCACCTTTCCAAGACCGCACTCAGCTTCCTTGCCGGGCTGCTGAAATACGCCCCCGAGTTCACCGCGGTCACCAACCAGTGGGTCAATTCCTACAAGCGCCTTGTCCCCGGCTACGAGGCTCCGGTCTACATCTCGTGGGCGACGCGCAACCGCTCCGACCTCATCCGCGTCCCCGAATACAAGCCGGGCTTTGAGAAAGCCACGAGGTTCGAGCTCCGTTCTCCCGACCCCGCCAGCAACCCGTACCTGTGCTTCTCGGTGATGCTGGCTGCCGGCCTTGCCGGGATCGAGGAAGGGTTGGAGCCGCCGCCACCCGTCGAAGAGAACGTCTACCACATGAGCGATGAGGAAAGGAAGAAACGCGGCATCGGGACACTCCCGTCGAACCTTTTCGAAGCGGTGCAGCTTGCCGAAAAGAGCCGGCTGGTGAGGGCAGCCCTCGGCGAGCACATCTTTGAGGCATTCATCAGGAACAAGAAGCTCGAATGGGACCAGTACCGTGTCCAAGTGACCGAATACGAGCTTAAGAAATACCTCCCGGTGCTGTAAAAGAAACCGGCCGGTGCCTGTGGTCAGCAGTAGCGCCACAGAAGCACCGCCGTAACGGCGTCAAAAAGGGCGCGGGGCAGCCCCACCTTCAACGGCGGGGCACCTGCGCCCTGTGTCCATCGGGGCGGGGCAGGCAGTAGCCGCCGTCAGGGGGATAATTATGACACGTGGACTGCTTTTGAGCAGGGAGCTCGGTTTTCTGCGCATCGGGCTGGCGGTTCCGCCGCTACGCATTGCCGATATTGACTTCAATGTGAAGAGCATCATCGGGATGATGCACGATGCCGGCAGGGCGGGGGTGCAGGTGCTGGTCTTTCCCGAAATGGCGATTACCGCTTACACCCTTGGTGATCTAGTGCAGCACCGGATGCTCCTTTCTAGAGCGAAGGAGGGGCTATCCCGCGTCATGGAGGAGGGCAGGGAAGCCCCTCCCATGCTCGTCATCCTCGGCCTCCCGCTTGAAGTGAACCAGCAGCTTTTCAACTGTGCGGCAGTCCTCAACGGCGGGCGCATCCTCGGTATTGTCCCCAAAAGCTACCTGCCATCCTACAGGGAGTTCTACGAGGGACGGTGGTTCAGCCCGGGTAAAGGTTTCCCCGTTGACCACATCAGCCTCCTCGGAAATACCGTCCCCTTCGGGACGGACATCCTGTTTTCCCTAGCCGACATCCCCGATGCGGTTATCGGGGTGGAAATCTGTGAGGACCTCTGGGTTCCCCTCTCCCCCCACGAGTATCAGGCACTGACCGGGGCAACCGTTCTCGTCAACCTCTCCGCAAGCAACGAGCTGATCAGCAAGGCGGACTGGCGTCGCACGATGATAGGCTCGGAATCCGGCAGGTGTCTTGCCGCCTACTGCTACGTTTCTTCGGGGACGGGCGAGTCCAGCAACGATGCCGTTTACGGTGGCGATGCCATCATCGCCGAAAACGGGACAATCCTCGCCGAGTCAGCAAGGCTATCACCTGCGCCGCAGCTCCTCATCGCGGATGTTGACCTGGAGCGTCTCGTCCACGACCGCCGTCTTAGCAACAGCTTTCACCTGGCCTCCCGGCAGGAGGGGAAGTTCAGGATGACCACCGCAGTGGTGTCTGACCCCTTGGTAGACCAGCTCCGCCGCCCCCTTGATGCGCATCCCTTTGTCCCCCGAGACCCGCAGCAAAGGGCGCAGAGATGCCGGGAGATCTTCTCCATGCAGGTTGCCGCCCTCGCCCAGAAACTTGTCTCCGCCGGGAAAGCACACCTGGTGCTCGGCGTCTCCGGCGGGCTCGATTCCACCCTCGCCCTCCTCGTGGCGGTAAAGACGATGGACTACCTCGGACTGCCCCGCCAGCATGTCCATGCCTACAGCCTTCCCGGCTTCGGCACCACGGCACGCACCAGAAGCAACGCGGTAAGACTGTGCCGGGCGCTGGGGGTGAGCACGGAAAAAGTCAATATCATTCACGCATGCCGCCGTCATCTCAGGGACCTCGGGCATGACGGGCAGCCGGATATTGTCTTTGAGAATGTGCAGGCCCGCTACCGGACGGAATTTCTTTTCAACAGGGCAAACCAGCTTGATGGCATCGTGCTCGGCACGGGGGACCTCACCGAAATCGCCGTGGGATGGTGCACCTTTGCGGGAGACCACATTTCCCACTACCATGTGAACGCTTCGGTTCCCAAGACGCTGGTGCGCTACCTGGTGAAATGGGTGGCTGAAGAAGAGATGCCCGCCTCACCGGCCCGGAAGGTACTTTTCGACATTCTCCAGACCCCGATCAGCCCGGAACTCCTGCCCCCGGAGGAGGGAAAAATACGCCAGAAGAGCGAAGAAATCATCGGCCCGGTGGAGCTTATAGACTTCTTCCTCTACCTCTTCGTGCGCTCCGGTACAAGACCGGGGAAGGTTCTTTTCCTCGCCGAGCAGGCAAGAAGGGCCGGGCTTTTTGATACCCGATACACTCCGGAAGAGCTGGTAAAGTGGCTGAAGGTCTTCATCGGCAGGTTTTTCGCCAGCCAGTTCAAGAGAACGTGCTTCCCGGAAGGACCGAAGCTCGGCTCGGTGAGCCTTTCCCCGCGCAGCGACTGGCGCATGCCCTCCGAAGCCGTAGCCAGAATGTGGCTTGAAGACGTGGACGCCATGCAGGCAAGGTTATACGGTCTGGACTAAACCGTAACGGTCCGATGGCTTCCCGTCGCCGGTCCCGGCGCACCAAAATTACCGGCAGCGGGCCTCCCCACGGCCCCGTCACTGCCCAAATACCAGCCCTGCCCTATCGCAGGGGCACATGGTAAGACTTTCCCTAGCACCAGCAGCGACCCCGCCCCCGCCTTGATTTTTTTCCGCCAAACGATTAATATTGTGAAAACGCTCAAGCAGGCTCACGCAGGTCAGGTACCGATAACTTAAAGGAGGGACGCATGGAAAAGAAATGGGAAGAAATGACCCCCGATGAGAAGCGCAACGACCTCATCGCAAAATGGCTTTCCCCGCCCGGCATCAAGTTCGCAAGCCCGGAAGCTGAAAAGGCGTACAAGGCAAGAGTGCAGCGCATCCTTGATGCCGTTAACCTCAAGAAGCCGGATAGAGTGCCGGTTTTCCCCATGACCGGTTTCTTCCCCGCCTATTATGCCGGTTACACCCCCTATGACGTGATGTACGACTATGATAAGCTGATGAGCTCCTTCAAGAAGTACGTGCTGGACATGCAGCCTGATGCCCACGGCAGCGTTACCGTTGCCCCGCCAGGGAGAATGCATGAAATTCTTGACTACAAGCTCTATGCATGGCCGGGGCACGGCGTGCCCAAGAACGCGTCCTACCAGTGTCTTGAGCGCGAGTACATGAAAGAAAACGAGTATGATGCCCTGATCGACGACCCGACGAACTTCTTCCTGACGGCGTGGCTTCCGCGCGTCATGGGGGCGCTGGACGGGCTCAAGATGCTCACTCCGTTCACCAACATGACCGAAATGTACGGCGGCTTCACCGCGGCAGCGTTTGTCCCCTTCGGGCTGCCGCCGGTGCAATCGGCGCTCCAGAAGATGATTGAGGCCGGCAATGAAGCCTTCAAGTGGATCGGCACCGTCGCTGCCTACGGGGCCGAAATGGCGGCGGCGGGCTTTCCGGCATTTTTCGGCGGTGGTACCAAAGCTCCGTTTGACACCATCGGCGATACCCTGCGGGGCACCCGTGGCATCATGATGGACATGTACCGCCAGCCCAAAAAGCTTATCCGCGCCATGGAGCAGTTCACCCCGATCATGGTGAAGATGGGGGCTTCCGCCGCCCGGCAGAACGGCAACCCCATCGTCTTCATCCCCCTTCACAAGGGGGCCGATGGCTTCCTCTCCGATGAGCAGTTCAAGAAGTTCTACTGGCCAACGCTCAAGGACCTGATGCTCGGCCTCATCAACGAGGGGTGCATCCCCTTCCCGTGGGCAGAAGGCGGCTACAACAGCCGGCTTGACGTTATCAGGGATGTCCCTCCGGGTAAGGTGCTCTGGGGCTTTGATGCGACCGACATGGCAAAGGCCAAGAAGGTCCTCCGCGGTATCTCCTGCATCGGCGGTAACCTCCCCATCTCCACCCTGAGCATCGGCACCCCCAAGGACGTCCGCGATGCTGTAAAGAAGCTCATTGACACCTGTGCCCCCGGCGGAGGCTACATCATGATCAGCGGTGCCGTGATCGAGGACGTCAAGCCCGAAAACGTGAAGATGATGATTGACGCCACCAAGGAATACGGCGTTTACAAGTAGTCTTCAGGCGCATGACCATAAAAAAAAGAGAGGGGCATCCAGCATTCACGCCCCTCTCGTATTTTTCTCCCTGTCTCTGCCTTCGGTCCTAGAGCATCACGGTGCCGCCGTCGATATAGTAGGTCTGCCCGGTGATGAGGTCGGAAGCCGAAGATGCCAGAAACACTGCCGCCCCGACCATATCCTCCGGCTGGAGCTTCTGGTGCATCGTCTGCTCGCCGGTGGCGATCTCAAAGATCTTGGCGCTGTCCTTCTGGTTCAGGCTTGCCTCCGTGGCGGTATAGCCCGGGGCGATGGCGTTGACGTTGATACCCGAGCCACCAAGCGCCCGTGCCAGTGCCTGGGTGAGCGTGTAGACCGCCCCTTTGCTGCAGGCATACGGCAGGAAGAACTGCGCCGCCGGCGAACGGGCAACGTTGGAGGCAATGTTGATGATCTTGCCCTTGCCCTGCTTTATCATGATGGGGGCAATCGCCTTGCAGCAGAGCCACATGCCCGTCACGTTGACGCGGAAGATACGGTCCCAGTCCTCAACCTTCCACGCGTCCCATGGTGTTATGTCAATGCCGTACCAGATCGCAGCGTTGTTGAGCAGGATGTCCGCCCTCCCGTAGCGTTTCACCACCTCAGCCGCCATATCCTGCGTTTCTTTCTCCGAGGAAATATCCACCTTCATGGCATAAGCCTCGCCGCCCTTTGCCCTGATCTCCTCGGCAGTCTTCTGGGCACGTTCGAGGCTGATATCCGGCAAAAACAGCTTTGCCCCTTCCTCGGCATATTTCAGGGCAAACGCCTTACCCAGCCCCCTGCCCGCCCCGGTAACGATGGCAACCTTATCCTTGAGTACTCCAGCCATATAAGACCTTCCTCCTTAACAGTTTTTAACCCCTGCGGGACATAGAGAATTTACATCACCACCGAAGCAGTGTCAAGTTAGCGGAAAACGGGTTCTATTTACCTCCGTTTACTGATACTCATCCCACCCCGTATCCCCTCTCCAGCCGGGAGCATCTCCCGAGGCCCGCTGTTCTTTCTGGCTGGAGAGGGGATTAAGAGGAGAGGTAAGCATGGTAGCCGATTGCATGAGGCCGCTAATTTTCTCGGTTCTTGCACGGGCATAGCCTGATGGTTTATAATCTTGGTGCACAGGGGTGTAGCTCAGTTGGTAGAGCAGCGGTCTCCAAAACCGCAGGTCGTGGGTTCGAGTCCTGCCACCCCTGCCATGTGGGGCTGGTGGTCAAGTGCCGAGGTGGTGGAATTGGTAGACACGCCATCTTGAGGGGGTGGTGCGCGAAAGCGCGTCGGAGTTCAAATCTCCGCCTCGGCACCATTTTTTATTTTGAGGCGGTTGAAGCATGCGCCATTACCGCTATATCGTGGTGGGTAGTGGCATCGGTGGTCTCTATACAGCCCTCCTTGCCCGGGAGCTGGGTAGCGTCCTTGTCATCACCAAAGGCAGCATCGACGACTGTAACACGAAGTACGCTCAGGGCGGCATTGCTGCAGCCATCGGTAAGGACGATTCGCCCGAGCTGCACTTCAGGGATACCGTCAATGCCGGTGCCGGCCTCTGCGATGAGGCGGCGGTGGAAATCCTGGTGCAGGAAGCCCCGGCGCGGATTGCCGACCTCGTGCGTTACCGGGTGCCTTTTGATACCCTCAACGGCGAGATTGCCCTCACGATGGAAGCCGCCCACAGTGTGCCCCGCATCCTTCATGCCGGAGGCGACGCCACCGGCGAGCACATCGAGCTTGCCCTGAGCCAGCAGGTGAGGGCCACGCGGATACCGGTGCTTGAGCATTTCCTCGCTACCGAGATCCTGCTGGAAAAGGGGAGGGTCTCCGGAATCCGTGCCCTCGATTGCCGCACGGGCAGCTTTGAGGAATTCGCCTGCGAGTTCCTCGTGCTTGCCACCGGGGGTGCCGGGCAGCTCTACAAGTACAATACGAACTCCGATATCGCCACCGGTGACGGTATTGCCCTTGCCTTCAATGCCGGTGCCGAAATCGCCGACATGGAGTTTTTCCAGTTCCATCCCACCGCACTGCGCATGCCCGGCGTAACCCCCTTCCTCATCTCCGAGGCGGTGCGGGGTGAAGGCGGGGTGCTGCGCAATGCCAGGGGCTACCGCTTCATGGGGGACTATCATGAGAAGGCGGAGCTCGCCCCGCGGGATGTGGTTGCCCGCAGCATCGTCAGCGAGATGAAAAAGACCGGCACCGATTATGTGTACCTTGATGTTACTCACCTTGACCCCCACCTCATTACCACGCGCTTTCCCCACATCTACCACTTCTGCCTTGACCACGGGCTGGACATCACCCGTGAGCCGATCCCGGTGGCACCCGCCGCCCACTACATGATCGGCGGTATCAGGACCAATAGCTGGGGGGAGACGAATATCCCCGGGCTATTCGCCACGGGAGAGGTCGCCTGTACCGGCGTGCACGGTGCCAACCGTCTTGCTTCCAATTCCCTGCTTGAGGCGATCGTCTTCAGCAGGAGGATCGTCGAAAGGACGAAGGTCAGGGCAAAGGACAGGCCGCCCGAGGGCGAGGGCAAGGTGCGCAACCTCTATGCTTCGCTTGCCCAGCGGCCGCTGCCGAAGGCAACACCGCCGGCAAGCCTGACGGCGCTCCAGCAGCTCCTCTGGGATAAGGCGGGGATTATCCGGGAGCGTGATGGCTTGAGCCAGGCAGCGAACCTCCTTTCTGCCTGGCAGCAGACCATGCCCGGGCCAACGGATCAGCCTTCTTATGAGCTTGCCAACCTCATCCTGGCGGGGCGGCTTTTGGTTGAGGCTGCCTTCATGCGCGAGGAAAGCCGCGGGGCACACTACCGCTCCGATTTCCCCCAGCCCTCGCCGCGCTGGCAGTGCCACATCGTCTGGAGGAAATAGCCCGGCTGCGGGTAAAACGCCATTTGGAGGTTTTCCGGTTGCCTCTGGCTGGTCTATCATGCCTGCTCTTTTCTCCGCTTCAGACGGTCCGGCATTGATTGCATCTGGTTAGCCCTATTTGCACCGCCTTTGCCCCTTCCCATGTGTGTGAAGGGGAGAACACAGGAGTGAGGCGTACCCCGCTATGCGCTGGACTTGGGGTAAATACAGCCATTTGAAAAACACTTGCCTTTTGGATTATAAATATTAGACAGGGCCTGATACTACTGTGAGGTGTGAAGTTGTCAAAGAAGAAGCGACAGGAAAGACCAAAAGAGTTTACCCGCCGCCAGCTTTCCCAGGTGAAGAAACAGAAGAGATACCAGCGCATCGCCTTCATAAGCGGGGTGGCGGTCATCACGGTGGTGGTGGTGCTGGTCGTGGTGGGATGGTTTCTCGGTGAGTACCGTCCCATGCATCAGACGGTCATCAGGGTGGGTGAGGTCGGTTTTGATACGCGCTATTACATTGATGCCCTCAAGCTCTACGCGTCAAGCAACCCCGATAAGACGCTCGGGGTCATCAGCAATTCCCTGCCGAACACCATCATCCAGAACGAGATGATACGGCAGAAGGCCGCAGAGCTCGGCATCGTGGTCAAGGACGAGGACCTGAAGGAGACGCTCAAGGAGGCAGGGCTCCCCGTAAACCGTGCCTACCTGGACTTCACGCGCATATCCCGGCTCGCCCAGCGGCTCAAGGACGAGCACTTCAGCAAGGAAGTCCCCGTCTCGGACAACCAGGTGCACATGATGGCGATGATGCTGGAAAGCGAAAGCGTGGCGCTCAAAGTGAGGGAAAGGCTGCTCAGCGGGGACAATTTTACGGCACTTGCCGAAGAGTTCGCCCGGAACTACTACTCCAGGAATGTAAACAAGGGGGACTTCGGCTGGCACCCGGCGTCCATCCTCAAGGACCAAGTCGGGGCCCAGGTGGTGCTTGACTATGCCTTCAGCGCGCCGCCGGGGGAGCTGAGCATGCCCATTGCGGACAATACCAGCTACAAGCAGCTCGGCTACTGGCTGATCAACGTCAAGGAGCGCAATGAGGAGGGCGATCCCCACGTCTATGCGCTTCTCCTCGGCAGCGAAGAGGAAGCCCTGGCGGTCAGGGCAAGGCTTGAAGCCGGCGATAATATTACCGCCCTTGCCAAGGAGCTATCACAGTACAGCGCGTCCAAGGAAAGCGGCGGTGACCTCGGTGAGCTTGCGCCGCCGGCATCTCCCAGTACGCCGAGGATCAGCGAGGCCTTTGATAAATACGCGTTTAACGCGGAGACCCCGCTTGACAGGTGGAGCGAACCGATCCGTGATGAAACCTACTGGACGCAGGGAGGCTACTGGCTGGTAAAGGTGATTGACCGTGAGGAAAACCGCCCCCTGAGCGAGGAGGACCGTCAGACCCTCATTAACCGGGCCTACAGCGACTGGGTATCCCAGCTCTGGGTGGACTATGCGGCGGACATAAGCACCGAAGGGCTTACCGCAGAACTTGAAGAATGGGCAATCAGCAGGGCGGAGAAGGCGCTCGTGAGCCAGAGAGGCAGGTAAAAGGTGGGCAGGGAAATCGGCATCGGGCTGATGGGACTCGGGGTAATCGGAGGGCAGGTGGCACGGGTGCTTGAAGAGAAAGCCGCCGAGCTTGCCCAGAGGGTGGGCGCACCCCTTGTCCTGCGCCGGGTGAAGGTGCTTCCCGTGGACCTTGAGCGTGCCCAGGCAAAGAAAATGCCGCGGGGGCTTTTCACCACCGATGATGATGAGTTCTTCAATACCCCCGGCATTGACATCGTCGTTGAGCTGATCGGCGGTGAATTCCCGGCAACCGATTACATCCGCCGGGCTTTGAAGAGCCGCCGCCACGTGGTCACCGCCAATAAGGAGGTCATCGCCAAGCACGGGGCGGAGCTGCGGGCGCTTGCCTATGAGCACGGGGTCGGTCTGGAATATGAGGCAAGCGTGGGTGGCGGTATCCCCCTGATTGCCCCCTTCAAGCATGACCTCATCGCCAACCGCATCCACGGTATCTTTGCCATCATCAACGGGACAACCAACTACATCCTCACCCAGATGGCGAAAAAGGACGTGGATTTTGCCGCGGCGCTGCGCCGGGCGCAGGAGCTGGGCTATGCCGAAGCCAACCCCGAAAACGATATTGAGGGTATTGATGCCTGCTACAAGTTGGCAATCCTGGCATCGCTTGCCTTCCAGACGGTTGTTGAGCCAAAAGATATCTACCGCGAGGGTATCTCGCGCCTGAACCGGCGGGACTTCCGCTACGCGCGGGAGCTCGGCTTCGCTATCAAGCTCCTTGCCATCGCCAAGGAGAGCGATGGCGCCGTTGAGGCGAGGATACACCCCGTCTTTATCCGTGAGGAGTCCCTCCTTGCCAAGGTGGACGGCGTCTATAATGCGGTGCTGGTTGACGGCGACCTCGTGGGCAGGGTGGTCTTCATCGGTGAGGGCGCCGGGGCAAAACCGACAAGCAGCGCCGTCGTTGCGGACATCATCTCTTCGGCAAGGAAAATTTCGCTCGGCATCGGCAGCATCTCCACGTGGAAGCCGGTAAACGGGCGGCGCATCAAGCCCATTGACGAGATCGTGACCAGGTACTACATCCGCATCACCGCCGCCGACCGTCCCGGCGTGCTGGCCCAGATCGCCCGCATCTTCGGGGACAACATGATCAGCATCGCTTCTGCCATCCAGCCGGAATCGGATGAGAAGGCGCGCACGGCGGAAATCGTCATCATGACACACCCCGCCCGGGAGAGCGCCATGCGCAAAGCCCTCGGCGAGCTTGGCAGACTCGAAGTCGTGAAGGGGATCGCCAACTGCATCCGCATTGAGGATATTGAAGAAGGCTAGACTTTTTGAGAATACACCCCCGTTCGCGGGAAGAAGGCTGGGAAGGTGATGAAAAGAGGAGTCCTTTTCCGTTACAGGGATTATCTCCCGGTAACCCCTGCTACCCCCATGTTCACGCTGGGTGAGGGGGATACCCCGCTTGTCAGGTGTGACCGGCTCGCCCGGCGCTACGGCTGCGGTGAGCTCTACTTCAAACTCGAGGGTTGCCAGCCCACTGGCTCCTTCAAGGACAGAGGCATGGTGGTGGCAATTGCCAAAGCGGTGGAAGCCGGCAGCCGGGCGGTCATCTGTGCTTCCACCGGGAATACCAGCGCGTCCGCCGCGGCCTATGCCGCCTACTGCGGACTTGAATGCGTCATCGTCATCCCGAGCGGGAAGATCGCGCTGGGCAAGCTCGCTCAGGCAATCGTCCACGGGGCAAAGATCATCGCTATCGGCGGTAGCTTTGATAAGGCCCTTGATATCGTGCGCCGCCTTTCGGAAAAGCACCCGGTAACGCTGGTGAATTCCCTCAACCCCTACCGCATCGAGGGACAGAAGACCGCGGCTTTTGAGGTCTGCGACGTTCTCGGCGATGCGCCGGACTACCTCTTCCTGCCCGTGGGCAATGCCGGCAACATCACCGCCTACTGGAAGGGCTTCAAGGAGTACTTCGCCGCCGGAAAAGCGACCAAAAAGCCCAGAATGTACGGATTTCAGGCGGAAGGGGCGGCGCCGATAGTGCGGGGGCACCCCGTTGAGAAGCCGGAGACCGTCGCCACCGCGATACGTATCGGGAACCCGGCGAGCTGGCAGAAGGCGGTGGCTGCCCGTGACGAGTCGGGCGGCCTTATTGACATGGTGAGCGATGAGGAAATCCTCGCCGCCCAGAAGATCATGGCATCCGAGGCAGGCATCTTCGGTGAGCCGGCATCGGCGGCACCGCTTGCCGGACTTATCAAGCTCACCCGGGAGGGAATGAGCTTCAAGGACAGGGTGCTCGTGCTGGTGGTGACCGGCACCGGGCTCAAGGATACGGAGACCGCTTTAAGGTCGGCACCGCAGGTCAGCGAGCTACCCCCGGACATCGTGGCGGTTGAATCTGCACTGGGCTGGGCCTAGCGTTGTGTCTGCGGGCTGAAAGTGGCACGGAGAGGATGTTTGCCGTCCTTGCCCCGGGAGGGAGGCAGGTATGATTGATGTAGAACGGATAAGAAAGGCAGTAAGGGAAATTATCGAGGCCATCGGCGAAGACCCCGAACGCGACGGGCTCAGGGATACCCCCCAGCGCGTCGCCGAGATGTACCTTGAGCTTTTTCAGGGACTCGGCAAGGACCCCCGGGAGGAACTGAGGGTGGGGTTTGAGCTGGGACATCAGGAAATGGTGGTGCTTAAGGACATCCCGTTTTATTCCCTCTGCGAGCATCATCTCCTGCCCTTCTACGGGGTGGCGCACGTGGGCTATATCCCCAGCCGGGACGGGAGGATCGTGGGCATAAGCAAGCTCGCCCGGGTGGTGGAAACGATCGCCCGCCGTCCCCAGGTACAGGAGCGCATGACGACCGAAATCGCCGATGCCGTCTTCTCTGCCCTCAACGCGCGTGCCGCCGGGGTGGTCATCCAGGCGGAACACATGTGCATGATCATGCGCGGCATCAAGAAGCCTGGTGCCAACGTGATCACATCAGCCCTGCGTGGCACCTTCCACACCAACCCGGCAAGCCGGGCGGAGTTCTTCTCACTTATCCACGGGAAGTAGGCATTATGGATCGTGTCCGAAACGCCTACGAGTCCATGATGTCGCGCAGCATGAACGGCGCACACTCCGTGCTGACGGCTTTCTGCGAAGGCCTGGGGCTGGACAGGGGGCTGGTTTTGCTTTACTTCCGAAGCTGAATTGTGGTAGAATAGCACCAGAATATGCTTCGTTCTCTATCCTGTTCCAGCTTCGCTGGTATGCCGGGCCTGGATTTGGCGGAGTGATCTTTCATGCCGGACCTGAATTCCCCCAAGAATAACAACCATAGTAACGGTACTGCCCCTCAGGAATACACCGCAGAAGATATCCAGGTGCTCGGCGGGCGGGAGGCGGTGCGCCGCCGCCCCGGGATGTACATTGGTTCCACCGACCAGCGCGGTCTGCACCACCTCATCTACGAGATTGCCTATAACAGTGTCGATGAGGCGATGGCAGGCTACTGCGACCGCATCATCGTGACCCTGAGGGCAGACGGGGCGGTGAGCGTCGTTGATAACGGGCGGGGTATCCCGGTGGACATCCATCCGGTTACCAAGGTCTCCGCCCTTGAGACGGTAATGACGGTGCTCCATGCCGGTGCGAAATTCGGAGGGAAGTCGTACGCCGTTTCGGGCGGTCTCCATGGCGTGGGTGCCTCGGTGGTGAACGCCCTTTCCGAGTGGATGGTGGTTGAGGTCAAACGCAACGGCAAACTGCACCGCCAGGAGTACCGCAGGGGTGTACCGGTGGCACCGGTGGAGGTCGTCGGCGAGGCAGAAGGCACCGGGACGACGAGCATCTTTCTGCCGGACAAGGAGATCTTCGGCACGATAGAGTATGATTTCAATACGGTCGCCGAACGCCTCCGCGAGATGGCTTACCTCAACCGGGGGCTGGAAATCACCCTGGTTGACGAAGCGGCCGGCCGGGAGAAGACCTTCTACTTCGAAGGCGGCGTCACCGGCTTTGTCCGCCATCTCAACCGCAACCGCATCGTCCGCCACCCGATGCCGATCTACATCACAAAGTCGTTCAACGGTACCACCATTGAGGTCGCCCTTCAGTACAACGACGGCTACAGTGAGACGGTCTTCAGCTTTGCCAACTGTATCAACACGGTCGACGGTGGTACCCATCTCACCGGCTTTCGCTCGGCGCTTACCCGCGTCCTGAACGATTATGCCCACAAGAGCCGTCTCCTCAAGGATGATGACCCCAACCTCACCGGTGAGGACGTCCGTGAGGGACTTACCGCCATCGTAAGCATCAAGCTCCCCGAGCCCCAGTTCGAGGGGCAGACGAAGGGCAAGCTGGGCAACATCGAGGTCAAAAGCCAGGTGGAAAGCGCCGTCACCGAGGGGCTCGGCCTCTACCTTGAGGAACACCCGGATGACGCCCGGAAAATCCTTGAGAAGTGCATCACCACCGCCCGGGCAAGGGAAGCGGCACGCAAGGCCCGCGACCTCATCATCCGCAAGAGCGGGCTTGAGGGAGGCAGCCTCCCCGGCAAGCTTGCCGACTGTTCCGAGAAGGACCCTGCCCAGTGCGAGCTTTTCATCGTTGAGGGGGAGTCCGCGGGGGGATCGGCAAAACAGGGGCGTAACCGCCGCTTTCAGGCAATCCTGCCCCTGCGCGGGAAAATCCTCAACGTCGAGAAAGCCCCGCCGGACAAGATGCTGGCAAACGAGGAGATCCGCACCATCATTTCTGCCATCGGGGCGGGGATTGATGATGATTTTGACCTCACCAGACTGCGCTACCACCGCATCATCGTGATGACCGATGCTGATGTTGACGGTGCCCATATCCGTACGCTGCTCTTAACGTTTTTCTTCCGCCACATGCCCAAGCTCATTACCAACGGCAACCTCTACATTGCCCAGCCGCCGCTTTACCGCATCAAGGCAAGCGATGGCGTGCGGTGGGTCTATTCCGAGCAGGAAAAGGACGAGGTGCTGAAAAGTCTCGGCGCGAAGAAGGCAGAGCTCCAGCGCTACAAGGGTCTTGGCGAGATGACCGCCGAGCAGCTCTGGGAGACCACGATGAACCCGGCAAGCCGCACCATCCTCAAGGTGGATATCGCCGATGCCGCCAGGGCTGATGAGATCTTCCAGATGCTCATGGGGGAGGACGTGCCGCCACGCAAGGCATTCATTCAGGCACATGCCAAATTTGCCCGTCTGGACGTTTAGACCGACTGAACGGTTTTTTTCTTTCCCCGCTTTTTCTGCTGAGGCGTCTTCCCGTGAGCGTTGCTCAATCCGCTTAAGTGCTTAGCGAAATGGGTCTAAGACTTAATTTATATTGACAGTACACTTCGCAATGTTGTATGATATTAGCAGTCAGGGGTTTAGAGTGCTAAATCCGATTAGTCAGACCGGAGGAAGGGAGGCTAACGAAATGGGAAGTACGGGGGTAGCGCGCCGCTGCCCGAAATGCGGTGGTAATCTCTATGTCGACAGGGATTACCACGGCTGGTACGAACAGTGCCTGCAGTGTGCCTATGTCCGTGACCTCAGGGTGATCTATGAGAACAAGAAGCCGGCAGAGCTTGAAGATAAATCTTCATAGATCTTCTTAAGGCATGGCAGAAAAGCCCGGTGAAAGACTCGCCGGGCTTTTTTGTTGGGTCTTTTCCCGGCTTGTCCGCCTCCGGTTATGTAGCCA
>JAOAEN010000089.1 GCA_026416775.1 Dehalococcoidales bacterium | reverse complement strand
GATCTACCGGGTCACCCTAGCGGGGCTTGCGCATGAAGCGGCTCTGGCTTCTTCCCGCATCGCTGTTTTTTATCTGCCTGCCGGCATTATGTGGTTGTGCCCCGTCACACGAAACTGACCGCAGGATTGAGGCAATTGCCCGACCCTACCGCTTCCATCTCGCTGCCTGGGAGTGCCGGGCCATTCTCCGGGAAGCGGGCGAATTCTGCCTTGGGGATGCCGGTATTCCTGAGGCTAGCGTACAGGATGTCACCGGTTACTTTCAGCGTGCCCGGCGGATAAAGGAGCTTGAAAAACTGACAGATACGGGCAGGTACGTGGGCGACCCTGCCGCTATCCTTGAAGAGCTGGCGGGGCTCCGCGAGGAAAATTCCGCAAAGCGCCGGTCTATCATAAGGGTGCTGGAGGTTGAGGTTGGAAAGGCGCTGCGTGAAAACGGCATCACCAACCCGTTGCTGAAGGAAGCGGACTTCGGATTTCCACCGGTGGCGGTGTATCTGGGTAGCCTTCCCCGCCTCCTTGTCGTTTCCCCGAGGGAAAGGATTGAGAGGATCAAAGATGTCCTGCTTCTCCCTGATATGGATGAGGTGGCGATGGAAAGCCTGGAAGCGGAAGTTGACCGTCTTGGGGTCTCGTCGCTTGTCGTGGAGCTGGGCGGGCTGGCGACCTATCCCACCTACATTGCCGATGATGGTGACCTCAGCTACGCCCTTGAAACGATCGTGCACGAGTGGGTACACCAGTATCTTGCCTTCACCCCGCTGGGCTTCCGCTACGTGCTTGACAGGGCAGGGCTGCGGCGGGATCAGGATATCGTCACGATCAACGAGACGGTGGCGGACATCGTAGCAGAGGAAATCTCAGCCCAGCTCTGTCTCAGGTTTTGTCCGGATGCCGTAAGTAAGGGTGGGACCGGTGGCGACAGCCCCGGCTTTGATTTCAACCGGGCAATGCGGGAGATCCGTCTTACGGTGGACGAATACTTGTCCAGAGGCGAAGTTGAAGCCGCTGAGGCGTTCATGAAGGAAAAGCGGCAGTATCTTGAGCAGAACGGTTATTATATCCGCAAACTCAACCAGGCGTACTTTGCCTTTCACGGCACCTATGCCGATAGCCCCGCTTCTGTAAGCCCCATCGGAGAGGAGCTCTCCCGTCTCCGGCAACAATGCGCCTCGCTGAAGGAGTTCCTGGCGAAGGCCTCCTCCTTGGGAAGCCGCGAGGCGCTGTCAGGGATGGTAGACTAGTGGGACGGTTTACCGTTATGCAGCTATGGTATCATGGTAGGGAGCTTTTATGATCGCCGGGTTTCTCGGTCTCCTTGTAAAACGTGAGGGGCGTAAGTTCCGCCGTCTTGAAGATGTGGGCGGGGTGCCGGCGGTCCTCAGGGCGGCGGGCAGTATGCCGGAGATGCCGGCACTTTACGTGCATATACCTTTCTGCCGCTCGCTCTGTCCCTTCTGCTGTTTCAACCGCTATCTCTTCCGCGAGGAACTGGTGCGGCGCTACTTTGCCGACCTGAAACGGGAGCTTGAGCAATATATCGGGCTTGGCTTCAGGTTTTCCCGCATTTATTTTGGCGGCGGCACGCCGACCGTCCTCATGAACGAACTCCTTGGCTTCATTGACCTCCTGCACCGCCATTTCTCCGTAGAGGAAATTTCCCTGGAGACAACACCGCGGGAACTGACCGAAGGTAATGTCGGTCTGCTCAGGGGGGCAGGGATAAGCCGGCTTTCCGTCGGGGTGCAGAGCTTTGACGACCAAATACTCCGGGCGATGGGCAGGGTAAACGGTCCCGCCGAGGAGGTAAAGAAGCGGCTGCTTCTGGCCGAGGGAAGGTTCAGGACGCTGAACGTCGATTTCGTGTTCAACTTTCCGGGGCAGCGTCTTGACCAGTTTGCCACCGATATCTCGGTCTTCAAGTCGCTGGGAATTGACCAGGCAACGTTCTACCCGCTCATGGCTTCGCCCCACAAGAAGGACGCGCTGGAAAGACGCTTTAACCGCGTGGATAACTCGCGGGAAAAACGGTTCTATAATCTCATCCTCGACGCAGTTTACCATGAAGGTTATAAGGCTTCAACGGTGTGGTGTTTCTCGCGCGGCGACCATCTCATTGACGAGTACATTGTTGAGAGCGATGACTATATCGGCATCGGGGCGGGTTCGGTGAGCATCGTGAGGGATCATTTTCTCGTCAACACCTTTTCAGTGGAAAGGTACCACGAGCTTACCTCGCGGGGAGAACTCCCGCTTATCGGGATGCGGAAGCTTTCACCGGGAGAAAGCAGATACTATTATCTCCTGACAAAGCTCTTCGGCATGAAGCTGGATACGCGCGACTTTCTCAGGCGCTTTGGCAGGGATTCTGGTAAACGCCTCGGGTTTGAGCTTGCCCTACTCAAAGCGGCAGGGGTGCTGCGTGGGGATAGTGTGCTCCAGGTGACCGAGAATGGGATGTATACGGTAAGCGTGATGATGAGGGAATTCTTCACCGCCCTGAATTCCCTGCGGGAACACTGCATTGAAAACCAGCTCTAGCGGCTTTTTAGGGTCACGACAAGAAGAGACGAAACAGCCTTCCCGCGGGAACACGGTTAGGAAAATTCAAATGCACCTGCCGGGCACCGTCCATGAAAGCGCCGGAATAACCCCTACAGGACACTCCCAGGGAAATAGCAACACCGCTGGAGCGGGGATGTCCCATCCCTTTCCCGGGACACCGGACATCCCCGCGGACTTTCCCGTATGCAGTTTGAATTCCTGAGTCAGCCCGTATTCCTACTTGGAGCGGAAGAATGGCGACTGCTCGACATGCCGTTCCTTGAGGGTCAGGAAAGCGTCATCAAGGGCGATAACCTCCTGCTTGACCCTCTCCTCAAGGTTATCAAGCGCCTCTTCAACCTCGTTGATACGATCGCGGAGGGCGTCTTCCACCTTGTCAATCTGGTTGCGGAGGCTGTTCTCCACCTCGTCGAGACGGTTGCGCAGTGCTTCGTCCGCACGGGCAGCATCCTCTCTGACTTTGGCAACAGCCGCCTCCGCTGCCTTCCGTGCCGCGTCTGCTGCCTTTTCACCAGCCTCCTTTGCCATATCGGCAGCAGCACGCGAGTCCTTGGCGGCTGCCTGGGCCTGTCTCACTGCTTCCTCAACCCGCCTGATATAATCCTCAAGCTCGTCGAGGATAGCAGGTAGCGGCTTGGTCATTATCTTTGGTGGTGTCTCTTTTACCGGTTCTTCGGCACCTTCTTCTGGCTTCTTAGGATTCTTATTCATTTCTATATCTCCTTGCGGTTTCAATCATTCAACCTTGTCGGGCATATCGCCCGCTGGAATTAGCATTTTTGAAAATTCCGGAAAGCGGCCTAACCCGGTGATATCACGTGCTAGTACGGTCTCATGCTAGATAAGCCAACGCTGATGGCCACCGAGCCGAAGATCGCCGAAAGCAGCGTGATAATCAGGAACATGATGAATTCCCACGAGGTTAGCACTTTCCTGACAAGGGCAGCAGGAATTGCCGCAGAAGCTTTAGCCACTNCTTCTTCCGCCGCTCTGGAGGCAGCTTCCGCAGCTTCAACCGCCCGTTTGGCGACCTCTTCAGCTCTGGCGGCGGCAGCTTCAGTGGCCCTTCTGGCTTCTTCCGCGGCGGCCCTGGCAGACCGGGCGACCTCTTCAGCCCTTCTTGCCGCTTCCTCGGCGGCTCTCTTAGCTTCTTCCGCCTTGCGGGCAGCCTCGGCACCGGCAGCCTTCATCGCCTCTTCAGCAGCTACCTGAGCTTCACGGGAAGCAGCGCGGGATGCCTGGGCAGCGGCTTCAGAAGCGCGGGCAAGTTCTTCGGCGCGCTTGACAAGCTGGTGCAGGGCCTGTGAAGCAGCTTCAATTGCCTCATCACCGGCGGTATCTGCCTGCGCGGCTTTGTGGCGCACTTTGTCCGCAACCTGAAGCCCGCTGACGGCTGCCTCTTTCGCCTCGTTGCCTGCTTCAGCAACCCTCTCGGCAAGGCGACCGCTTACTCGCGCTGCTGCTTCTATCGCTTCGTCCCCGGCGATATCCGCAGCATGGGCCCGTATCTCCACGGCGTCTGCCGCCTGATGAGCGGCTAGAGCCGAGCGTTTTGCTTCGCGCCCTGCCTGCTCTGCCCTGATGGCAGCTTCGGCACTGAGCGATTTCGCAAGCTCAGCACGGGCATCCTTGGCTTTCTTTGTGTCTTCTTCTGCCTTCTTTCCGGCAGCATTTGCGTTTTCAATCGCTTCCCTGAGGGACTGGGTGGCACGCACCGCCATTTCCTGAGCATGGGCAGCTGCCTCTTCGGCTGCCCTCTGTGCGGCGGCAGCAGCAGCCTTCGCTGCCATCTCAACTTCCTCGGCCTTGCGCGAGGCTTCTTCGGCGGCCTCTTTAGCTTCCCGGGCAGCTTCAATGGCAGCCCGTGCTGCTTCTTCAGCCGCAGCCTTGGCGGCGAGGGCGGCCTCTTCGGCCTTACGTGCCGCTTCTTCGGCGGCGCGGGTGGCTGCCTTGCCGGCTTCCTGGGCAAGGCGTGCTGCCTCTTCTGCCTTCCTTGCGGCTTCAGCGGCGGCTTTCTGCGCGGCAGCCGCGGCGGCTTCAGCGGCAGCCCTGGCGGCAGCGCTTGCCTCCTGTGCTTTCTTGGCGGCTTCCTCGGCGGCCTTCTGGAAAGCGGCAACCGCCGCCTGTGTGGCGGCTACGGCCTCTTCGGCTTTGCGTGCCGCTTCTTCGGCGGCCTGCTGGGCAGCCCGGGCGGTTTCCTCGGCCCTGGCGGCGGCTTCGGCAGCGGCCTTGGTGGCCGTCTCTGCTGCCATCTGCCCTGCCTTGCGCGCTTCCTCCGCCCGTTTTTCTGCTTCGAGGGAAGCCCGATGGGCCTGATCAGCAGCCTGCTTGGCGGCACGAGCTGCCTCTTCAGCCTTACGTGCTGCCTCAGCCGCGGCCCTGATATTGTCGTCCATCTCATCGAGGATCTGAGGCAGCGGCTTACTCATTATTTTGGGTTTGACAGGTTCGGGACCCGTTTCAACACCCTTAACGTCCTTGGCGCTCATGATGCCTCCTTCATGCTGGCTGCTGTTCTTTCATCCTTTTTGCTACAGCCATGCCTACCATTTTCAAATACTTAAATATACTACGTTGTTTTGCGTTTGTAAATACTCTTTAGAAAATACTATATTGTTTTTATTCTGATGTCAAGCAGGTTTGATGCTGGTTTGCCTCTGGTTGTTGCATACATTGCCTGAAGCCGTAAAGAAAAAGAATAAGATGAGGACAAACAGCCATGACAGGTCCTGCGAGGGCACTGGACAGGCTTTAGCATCCGTTTCGGCGTAGGTATTTAAGGGTATTATGGTGGGGACAGGCCTTTTGATGGTAAAATGTGGTGGACGCAAGTTGTGATGTCCTGATGAAACGGGGGAAAAGCCTGCCTGTTGTTACCGACCTCAGCTTTGCCGACCTGGAAGCCTTGCTCGCTTCCCTTGGTGAACCTTCTTACCGCGCCCGGCAGCTTGCCAAATGGGTCTACCGCGATCTGTCTTCATCCTACGAGGAGATGAGCGACTTGCCGCAGGCTCTGCGCGCCAGGCTGGCGGGAACACTTCGCCTCGGAAGTCTTGAGCCTGTTACCGAAATGACCGGCCGTGATGGTACGGTGAAGGTCCTGTTTTCCCTTGCCGATGGGCTTACGGTCGAAGCCGCCTTGATGCCCTACCTTGGGCAAGGCAGGGGAGGGCGTTACACCGCCTGTCTTTCCACTCAGGTGGGCTGCAGTATCGGATGTCCGTTCTGTGCCACGGGGCGGCAGGGCTTCCAGCGGAACCTTTCCGGCGGGGGGATCGTGGATCAGGGGCTTTATTTTGCCC
>JAOAEN010000088.1:243-5873 GCA_026416775.1 Dehalococcoidales bacterium | reverse complement strand
GCATTGCCCTCTGCATCTACGATGGTCTTGCCAGGATCGGGGGGATGGCCCATGTTGTCCTGCCCGTGCACGACGGGGCGGCAGCCGCCAGTCCCGCGCGGTTTGCGGATACCAGTGTCCCGTTTCTCGTGGGACAGGTGATCAGGCACGGGGGCTCAAGGCAGCATTTGCTTGCCAAGATTGCCGGTGGTGCCCAGATGACGCTCGCCCGGGGGCTTCGGGATACCTTCAAGACGGGTGAGCGGAATCTTGCCGCGATCAAGGCGGCGCTTGCCCGCGATGGTATTGAACTTGTCGCCGCTGATGTCGGGGGAACGATGGGGCGCACGGTCAAGCTTTATGTTGCCACAGGTAAGCTCATGGTGAGAACCGTGGGTGGTGATACCAAAGAACTGTGAAGAGAGGAGGAAAAGACAATTACCACGACAGGAGGTACCATGGCCAAGGTAATGGTTGTTGACGATGCAATGTTCATGCGTAAGAAATGCGCGCAATTTCTCGCGCAGAACGGCTACGAGGTCGTGGAAGCTGCCAATGGGCTTGAAGCCGTGAACAAGTACCAGCAGATGAAACCCGATGCAGTGCTCCTGGATATCACCATGCCGGACATGGACGGGCTGCAGACGCTGAAGGAGATCCTGAAGATAGACCCGGGGGCGAAAGTGTCCATGTGCAGCGCCATGGGGCAGCAGAGCATGGTCATTGAGGCGCTGAAATCGGGCGCCTGCGATTTCGTGGTCAAGCCGTTCGATGCGAGCCGGGTCCTGAGCGCCGTGAAGAAGATGGTCGGCTGACTTGGTTTTTCCCGAGATGAACAAACAGAATAGACAGATTGCGGGAGGTGCCGATGCCCCGTAAGATAAGAGTCCTCGTGGTGGATGACTCAAGCTACGTCATCTTCACGCTCACGAAGAAACTTGAGTCCTCCGGCGACATGGAGGTTATCGGTGCGGCACATAACGGCGTTGAGGCGATTGAGAAGGTCAAGACCCTTTCGCCCGACGTGGTGACCATGGACATCGTCATGCCGGAGATGGACGGGATTACCGCACTCAAGCATATCATGGCGGAATGCCCCACCCCGGTGGTGATGTTGAGTGCCCTCACCCGCGAGAATGCAGAGCCCACCCTGCTTGCCCTTGAGGCCGGGGCGGTGGACTTCTACCTGAAGCCTTCCATCCTTGAACCGGGTGGCAAGGAGTCTGACGATTCCTTGCTGAACAAGATCCGTCATGCGGCTTCCGTTTCGTTCAACCGTGGCAGGACCCAGCCTGCCCTGCACTTTACCCCGAAGAGAAAGCCCAGAGAAGCGGTGAAGGACCCGTCTTTCGGGAAGGTCGTGGTCATCGGAAGCTCCACCGGCGGGCCGCGGGCGCTGATGTACGTCGTCCCTTCCCTGCCAGAGGATATCAATGCCGCGATCCTCATCGTACAGCATATGCCACCGCTCTTTACCCGCTCCCTCGCCGAAAGGCTGGACCTTGCTTCAAGGGTGCGCGTGGCGGAAGCAAAGGAAGGGGACAGGCTGGAGAGAGGGCTTGCCCTGCTTGCCCCCGGTGATTACCACATGACGGTGGATGAGAAGGGCGTGGTCCACCTCAACCAGGAACCACCGCACCTGGGGGTGCGCCCCGCCGTGGACAACACCATGAGGGCGGTCGCCGCGTCGTTCCGGGAAAGATCGCTCGGGGTAGTGCTGACCGGGATGGGCACCGACGGGACGATCGGGGCATCCATGATCAAGGCTGCCGGTGGCAGGGTGCTCGTGCAGGACGAGGCCACAAGCACGGTTTACGGTATGCCGGCATCCGTGGCGCAGGCCGGGCTGGCAGACCGGGTGCTGCCACTGGACAAGATAGCAGGCGGTATCGCCCAGGAATGCGGCTAGGAGGCATTTAATGGAAGAAAAAGAGTATGCCTATGCCAAGAAGAAAATCCGTGAGCTGATCAAGGTTGACCTTGATAACTACGGTGCCGCCCAGATGATGCGCCGTCTGGACGGTTTCGTTGCCCGGAGCAAAGCCCCGAACGTGGCAAGCTACTTCAAGCTGCTTGAGAAAGACCCCGAGGAGCAGGTAAGGCTGCGCGACTTCCTCACGATCAACGTATCCGAGTTCTTCCGCGACATGGTGCATTTCAAGGTGCTTCAGGAGAAGATCCTTCCCTCCCTCCTTGAGGGAAACAGCCGTCTCAATATCTGGAGTGCCGGTTGCTCCCACGGGGCTGAGCCGTACTCCATCGCCATGATACTGGACCGGCTGACGCCGCAGGTACGGCACCGCATTCTGGCGACCGATATTGACATAAGTATTCTGAAGCAGGCGGAAGCAGGCGGGCCTTACCGTTCCGCCGAGGTACGCAATGTCGCCAAGCTGTTCGGGACGAAGTACCTCGTCTTCCGCGACGGGGCCTACTGGGTGTCCGATGAGCTGCGCGAGCGGATCACCTTCCGCCAGCATGACCTGACGCGGGACCCCTTTGAAAGCGGTTTTGACCTGATCGTCTGCCGCAACGTGGTGATCTATTTCTCCGACGAGGCCAAGAAGACCCTGCGCCGGCGTTTTTACAACGCCCTCAAGCCCGGGGGTATCCTCTTTATCGGGGCTACCGAGACGATACTGGATGCCCTTGAGCTGGGCTTCCAGCGGGTCTGTACCTGCTTTTACAGGAAGACGTTGCCCGCAGCACGAAAGGGGCAGACGTCTGCGGTAACTGCAGAACTGCGAGGTGTGTGATGAGGCGCCTCATGGTCAAGTACGCCCAGCCGGGCATGGTGGTGGAGCTACCGGTCTACGATAACTACGGTAATCTCCTGCTTGCCGAGCGGAACGCCCTCACCCGGGAAAATATCAGCTCGTTCCAGGCGCTGGGGGTCATGGAGATCTTCATCCGCGACAGCCGCGTCATGGACGTGCTCGTCGCCTCGCTTTTCTCCCCGCAGGCGGAAGGCGCACTGGCAAGCAGGTTCCGCCAGATTATTCGCAACCAGCTGAAAGGTATGGTGCTGGATGACCAAAGCATTGAGCAGGTAAAAAACAGCGTTGCCCGAATGGTCGACGACATGTCCAATAACTACATCGGCGATGTCAACGTTACCTTCAGCATTCCGACCCAGGACTACGTGTACCTCCAGCCGGTGAAGACCGCCGGGCTGGCAATGGCGGTCGGCAGGAGTTTCGGGCTGGACCGTGATGCACTGATCGCCCTGGGCATGGCAGCGGTGTTCAAGGACATCGGGCTTGACCCGCGCATCATTCACCGGATTGACCCCATTGCGGAGAATAATTCGGCATCCATGCGTACCCATCCCGGTGCCAGCTACAATACCCTGCGGCGCTCCCGCGTCATTGCGAAGGAGACCGCGGAAATTGTCTACCAGCACCACGAGCGCTGGGACGGCTCGGGCTACCCCCGGGGACTGCGCGGCAAGGATATCCTGCTCGGTGCCCAGATTATCGGGCTTGCCGATGTCTTCGTGGACCTCCTTTCTGTCCGGCCGGGACGCCGTAGGTTCATGCCTCATGAGGCTATTGAATACGTGATGGCGGCAAGCGGCGACCAGTTTGACCCAGCCGTCGTGGAGACCTTCGTGCGGCAGGTGCCCTGCTATCCCAGCGGGCTGCTTGTCCAGCTCAGCACCGGGGAGGTGGGGATCACGGTCTCTCCCAAGCGCGGTTTTATCGCCAGACCCGTGGTGCGCATTTGCTATACCGCCGAGGGTGCAGAAGTGGAAGACCCCTACGATATCGACCTCTCGGTGGCGGAGCACCAGCGTAAGTTCATCACCAAGGTGCTGGAGTTTGAATAGTGGTTGAGGAAAAGGTTCTCTCTCAGGCGGAAATTGATGCGCTGGTGGCCAAAATGGCGAAGCCTGACCCGCCGAAGAAGTCACCGGAACCGAAACCGGCGGTGCAGGAAAAGCCACCTGTGGCAGAAAGGCCGCCTATTACCGAAAGACCGCCGGTGGCGGAAAAACCTCCGGTAGCTGAAAGACCCCCGGCGGAGAGACCTCAGGCTGTGCCCAGGCCCCCGGTGGTGGAAAGTCCTGCATCGGCGGCAAAGCCCGCGGCGGTAAAACCGCAGACTGCCGCAAAACGGCCGCCACTGCCACCTTCCCGCCCCGGGAGCACCCGCTACGAAAAGTACTCTTCAAGGGAGGGTTTAACCCTGAGGGAAACTCTGGTGGACATCTCCCGTCAGGTGGCCAAGGTAACCGGCATGGTGCACCGGCTCGAGATGGTGGAGGAAAGGGTCGCCCAGATCTATTCCCTGCTTAAGCTGGATCCCAGTGCCGCGAACTCGCTCGGGGCCAAGCTTGACCAGATCATCGCCCGCCTGGATGAGCTTGAGATGCGCGTCTTTGATCTCCAGGGCGAGTTTGAGTGTGCACGCTGCAAGTCCCGCCGGCTGGTAGCCGTTCATGTCAAGTGCACAAGCTGCGGCGAGGAGACATGGATGGGCTGGTTCCCTGAGGCAAAGGATGCACTCGAAACCCACCCGTCAGTTAGTCCCGCTGAGGCCACCCAGCCTGACGGCGCCAGGACCAACGGGGAAAAGCTGCTCCTTGAAAGGGAAGGGGAGTGACTCCGTGCCGGATGCACGAAGAGACTTATTCATTACTGAGCCGTGCAGGATTCGAACCTGCGACCTGAGGATTAAAAGTCTTGTGGCGAAAAAGATTTTCCCCATCAGTTAGCCGCAGGCTATTTCGAGGGTGTTCCACCCTTTGTAGCCGGAATAAACTTTCCCGAAGCATCTCTTGAACGTCTCCCCCACCCTTCCTCATTGAGGCGGTCTATCTCGTTTTTGGGAATCAACCGCCTGCCGGCAACAATTACGGGAGTTACCCTGCCTTTCTTGAGCCACTTAAAGACCGATACCTCGCTGACTCCCCAGAGCTTAGCTGCTTGTCTTATAGAGACCAAATCGCTTAGCTCAATAGTCCCCACGTTCGCAAAGTATAAATTACTCGTCTGGGTTTGTCAAGCGCCTGCGGGCCGATTTCGCCTCGCCATTGGGACAGTTCCCCAAACTACCGTTTGAGAAGAAGCAACTGATCTTGGCGGTGCAGCTGGTTGCTGGTGGGCCGCTGATTCGGCTTCACTGCTCTTCTTCTAGGTACGTATTACGCACTGTCCCGAGCTTCGTTTTACCATGAACTGGCTTACCATGCGCGTCCAGAACCACAACGTCAAAGCCGGGATAGTTGGGACGGAAACGTGTATCTATCCCATTGGGACACATTCATGTCATTCTTGGCGGCTCTGTCGTACGGGTACATCGGCAGTCCCATCTTGTCGGACCTAACATCGCGCCCACCAAGGTGCGTTATTGCGACGTCAAACCCTTCGATATCCCAGATACGCTTTTCAACATTCTTAACGTAGGCCATATCAACCTCCCTAATCCGAGAAGAGAGCATCCAATTCTTGGTTCTGTGTGTAGTGGTCACTAGTCAAGAACATTTCTGATTTTACCCCGGTTTGTAGGCCACTGTAAATGACAGATTTCTCGGTTTCAGTGATGAATTCTTCCGGGCTAAGGTTTCCCAGTGAGGTGAGTCTCGTGTTGGACAAGTCGAGTTCTCCTTTCTTTATCATCCTTTTTTACCACCAGAGAACTCTCATCTC
>JAOAEN010000088.1:0-233 GCA_026416775.1 Dehalococcoidales bacterium | reverse complement strand
TCACAAAGCGGTGAAACTAGTGTCTGATATTGACATGCACCGAAGGCAAACGATAAAATCTTCCTGCCTAAGCAAGTAGATGGAGGCGTTATAGCCTTGCGTAACCGGATTGAGTATCAGACCGCCATTCTTGCCGCTCTTCTTCATGACATAGGTAAGTTTATCCAGAGAGGCAAGTTCCTCAGCTTTGACGAAAAGGGGTCCCATCCTAACTTTTCACATCTGTTCGTAAG
>JAOAEN010000087.1 GCA_026416775.1 Dehalococcoidales bacterium | reverse complement strand
GGATGGGCATAGATCCAGGCACAGGCAAGGCAGGTGGTACCCTTGGCATGCCACATCTTGCCATCGGAAAAGCTGCTTGCCCGCAGCAGTATCTCCGCCTGCTCCGCGTTCGCGGTAAAGATGAGGAGGTCCGGGTCAAAGTCCATCCTGTCTATTGAGGCATGGGTGATGTACCTCACCGAGTCCTTGGGCAGGTGGGGTACGTAGTCGTAGATGCGGCGGTTGGCACCCGGGTTCTTGAACATGGAAAACATTGCTCCGAGCTGTCCGCTGTACATGATGGGCGGGTAGTCCACAAAGCCAAGCACCTGCTCGCCGCACTGGATGTTTTCCTTCGTAACATAGAACGGCTCTCCGGTCTGTGCCTCTTTGAAAAGCTCGCAGAGGGCAAGGCTCTTGCCGGTGGGGCGGATACCCTGCGGGCGGGTGAGCGAGTACTTGACACCGACCGGCCGGCGTTCAAAACCGAACTTTTCAAAGATGGAATAGTCCAGCTTCTTACCTTCCACGTTAGCACCCTCCTCACTTAGTTCCTATTTCTTCACCGCAGCGTGGGCAGGTGACGGTTTCTTCTCCAAAATCGGGCGGGATCTTGAGTCTTACCCCGCAGGGACAGTCAACAATGCGGTAGCGGTTTGCACGCCAGACGGCGTCAGATGTCTGCCGGGTGCGGATGATTTCGTTTTCGCTCTCGGCAACGGCAGAGGCAGCACGCAGCGGTACCCCGGCGGTATCCTTCAGCGACGACTGCGGGATGATGCTGTGTCGCTTGACCTCGCGGTAGGCCCTGTCGTAATCGGCAAAAGAGGCACCTGCCATGGAACGCAGGATGCGGATGCGTTCGGAAATCGGCGGATGCGTGCTGGTAAGGTCGCTTGCGGCGCGCCCGCGGCTGCGGAACGGATTGATGATATACATCGGGGCGGTGGCCTTGTTTGCCGACCGGAGCTGCTTTGGTGAAGCGGCGATTTTCTCCAGGGCTGAGGCAAGTCCCTCGGGGTAGCGGGTATAAAGGGCGGAGCAGGCATCGGCAAGGTACTCCCTGCGCCGGGAAATAGCGAAGTAAAGGAGCTGGGCGGCGATGGGGGCGATGATGGCAAGCAACAGCGCAACGATGATGATAAAGAGCTGTGCCTGTCCACCGCCCGAGCGGCGGCTTGAAGAGCGGCTTACCATGCCACCGTAAATGAGGAACCTCGTGCCGTACCAGGCAAGGATGACGATGGTGCCCAGGAGCACGCTGCACATCGCCATTAAGAGCACATCGCGGTTCTTGATGTGGGCAATCTCATGGCCGATGACCCCTTGAAGTTCATCACGGTTGAGGCTCTGGAGAAGCCCCGTCGTAACCGCAACCGCTGCCCTGTCCTTGCCGCGCCCGGTGGCAAAGGCATTCATCGCCGGGTCATCAATGATATAGATATCAGGCATGACCTCAAGCCCGGAGGCAATCTTCATTTCCTCAACAATGTTATAAAGGCGGGGGTGGTCATCGCGCGTGATCTTCTTTGCCCCGGCAATGGAAAGCAGGATGCTATCACCCTGAAAATAGGCGATAAGTACCATCATCCCCCAGACGATCAGGGCAATGATGATCCCGATGACCCCGTTATCGACAAAGGCTGCCCCGAGGAGAAAACCGAGGAAGAGGAGCAGCCCCCCGAGCAGGGCAACAAGCATTACCGATCGCAGCTGGTTTGACCTGATCTGTTCCCACATATTTTCGAGCCCAAGCTATACGGGTCTACGACTGGGTGAAACTGACCCTGGGAGCTTCCCTTTCCGCCGGGCTTGCCGTCTCAAAGAATTCGCTGGCCTTGAAGCCGAAGAGCGAAGCCACGATATTCGTGGGGAACATCTGGGTCTTGTTGTTGTAGCGGAGCACCGAGTCGTTGTAGAACTGGCGGGCAAAGCTGATCTTGTTCTCCGTGGAGGTCAGCTCTTCCTGCAGGGCAAGGAAGTTCTGGTTCGCCTTAAGGTCGGGATACCTTTCCACCACGGCAAGCAGCCTTGCCAGTGCCGAACTCAGCTCACCCTCGGCCTTACCACGCTGGGCTACCCCGGCGCTGGCGAGGCTCTGGGCAAGATTGCGTGCCTGGGTCACCGCTTCAAGGGTCTGTCTTTCGTGTGCCATGTACCCCTTGACGGTTTCCACCAGATTGGGAATGAGGTCGTAGCGCCGCTTGAGCTGGACATCTATCTGTGCCCAGGCGTTTTTCACTTGGTTACGCAGGTTGACCAGCCCGTTATAGGATGAAGCAATCATGATGATGAGGACGACCAGAACTGCCAGGATAATCCAGAGCGCGATCATCGATACCTCCTTCTACTTTCTGGCACGGAACATGTCTTTGATAAAAGCCATCATTTCACTGCCGGACAAGGAAACCGCTTGGGGCACAAACTGGCTGACCAGCTCATGCACCTCGCCACCGTCAAACCACAGTCCTTCCTCCTGCGGGCAGACGTCAACAAGAACCGGGGGGCTGCCGATTTCCACCTGCCGCATCGTGCGGCGGCACAGGGGACAGCGGCGCGGGTGGTCTGCCTTGACCTCCGGCTGTTTCAATACGGCCCCGGCGGTGAAACCGCCAGCCGATGAAGCTACCGTCTTCAGGAAAAGCTCAAGCTCGTTACTGTCAAACCACACCCCGCCGCATTTCGGGCAGTGGTCAAGCTCAATTTTCCGGTATTCCACGATAATCATCGGTTTTTGGCAGACCGGACAGAACATCTTTCCCCCGGTTAGTCAGTCTTTCCCCAATTATAGCATAGCCCCGCTGTGGCACAAACCCTTCACCTTGCTTAAAAAATTTTTCTCGTAAAAAGTCTGGAAAAGGCACCAGACCTAACTTATAATTACTTTGGTATCGGCTCACGGTACCCTAGTGCGGGGGTTTTTTCAATACGTCAGTTCCCGTTTCTAGTCCTCAGTTACCACCGGACGCGAGGAAAACGGAGAGAAATCTCCTGCGTTTCCATGGTGATGCCGCAACTTCGGCGGTCGAGGATGCCGCATCCGGCTACCAATCGGCTTCCATCATCACCGCCGGGGCGAACGCCCACACCGCCCCGGTACTGGCAACCCTGATTAACCTCTGCCTCTCACTGGTCTGCCTCAAGATGCCTGCTATCGTCCAGCGCCTGGGAATGGGCAAGACCGGGGCCATCAGGCTTGCTCTCATCAATCTTCTTGTATGGGTGCCGCTTATTTTCGCCTTCATGCTGCTACATTTCNGCATCACCCCGGTGTGGCTTGCCCTGCTGTGGTTTATCAACCTAACTCCGGCACTCCTGCTTTCGGTGCACCGCGATAACTGGCTTTCCAGCATGGTGCCGGCAGGCAGGCTCGGGCGGTATCTCGGGCAGCGTCTGGCAATAAGAAGCGCCTTCTATCTGGTGAGCTTTTACCTGCTCGGGTATCTGCTGGACATGTTTGAAGGTGATTTCCAGCTCGGTTTCATCATTGTCCTCGGGATAGGTTTTCTCGCCTCATTCATTGACTTCATCATTTTTACCTTTATGCACGAGCCGCAAGAAAACCCCAGCCCTGCCCGGCAGACCACCGAGGACACCTCTTCCTACGGGCTCGGCGAGTTCCTCGCTGACCTGAGGGAGAAGAAGCTGGACACCTTTATCATCTTCACCTCCCTTTTCCACCTCACCGTCGGGCTCTCGGCACCGTTCTATGCCGTCTACATGCTGCAGGAACTCAAGTTCAGCTACCTGACCTTTACCATCATCCTTTCGGCCGAGCAACTGGCACGGATCATCAGCGTCCCCTTCTGGGGGCGGCTCACGGACAGGGTGGGGAATATCCATGTCCTGGGGATCGTCGCAAGGATCATCCCGGTCCTGCCCATTGCCTGGCTGTTCAGTCCCAACGTCTACTACCTTATCTTTATCCAGACGGTTTCGGGGGCATGCTGGGGTGCCTTTGACCTGACCACGCAGACCTATCTCCTCAAGGTGGCACCGCAGGCGAAGAAGCTGCACTACATTGCCTATACCAGGTTCCTCGTCCTTTTCTGCTCGGCAGCGGGGGCGTTTTCCGGGGCCTACCTCGTCGATGGTATCCCTCCGGTCTTTGGTAATTCCATCCTTTCCGTATTCCTAGTCTCCGGTATCCTGCGTGCCATGATCGTGATGTTTACCGTGCCCCGTCTGGTTGACCTTGCGTTTTCCTTCCCCAAACCACCGCCGCCTCCGGAAGTAACCCCGGAGATGCTCACCAGAGTAATAACCTCAAAACGGGGGCTTTTCTACCGCCGCCCTGCGATGATACCCGCTACAGAACAGGCGGCACTACCGCCGTCCGACTTACAGACCAGACTGGTCCTGTCTCCGGAGCAGAAGTACGCTACCCGCCGCTGGGTAGTGGACATGGCGCCGGCAGAGGAGAAAGAGGAAACGCCCGTCATCCCGGTACAATCGCGCCGCCTCTGGCAGGTGAAGGTGGCACCCCGCGGGACGGCGACGGTGCCGGAAAGCATGATGGAGTCACTCCCGGCCAGGCGCCACGGGATTTACCATGACAGGAAACGCTGGATGGAGTACCTGCGGGAGACCTGGGAAGCAGCACTGAAAGAGAGAAAGACTTCTTTCGCCTTTCAACCCAGCCGGAATCCGTGGTGGTAGTGTCCCGGAGAGGGACCGGGCATTTCTGCTATAATTGTACTGTGAGCTGTCGCATTGCCCTTTACGTGCACGTGCCCTTCTGCCGCCGCAAGTGCGCCTACTGTGATTTCGTTTCCTACGGGGGTGCCGAGTCCCTTATTCCTGCCTACGTGAGCGCCCTGAAGAGGGAAATGGCACATTACGGAGGAACTGGCTATCAGGTGGGCACGGTCTATTTCGGCGGCGGCACGCCGAGCCTTTTACCGGTAAAAGCCCTGGGGGAGCTTCTTGAAGCAATCAGACAGCATTTTGCCGTGCTGGCAGATGCCGAAGTGTCCCTCGAGGCCAATCCCGGCACGGTGGATGAAGCCTACCTGGCGGCAATAAGAGCGCTTGGCGTCAACCGCCTGAGCCTGGGCATGCAGAGCATGGACGATCGTGAGCTTGCCATGCTGGGGAGGATCCATAAGGCAGGTGATGCGCTTGCCGCCTTCCGCATGGCAAGAAATGCGGGATTTGACAACATCAACGTTGACCTCATCTACGGGCTCCCCGGCCAGTCGGTGGAAGGCTGGCTGAAAAGTCTTAAAGGCGTACTTGCCCTTGGTACGGAGCACCTTTCCCTTTACGCCCTGAGCCTCGAGGAGGGTACCCCCCTCTGGCGGGCGGTAAATGAGGGGAGGCTTCCTCCACCCGATCCCGATGTTGCCGCGACGCAGTACGAACTTGCCGAAGACATTCTGGACGCGGCTGGTTTCCGCCATTACGAGATTTCCAACTGGGCAAAGCCGGGATACGAGTGCCGGCACAACCTCACCTACTGGCATAACCTGCCGTACCTGGGTATCGGGGCGGGTGCCCATTCCTTCCTTAACGGGCACCGCTATGCCAGTACACCACGCCTGAATGAATATATTGAAGCCTGCCTGGGAGGAGGAATCCCACCGCGGGTAATGGACGAGACCATCAGACCGGAGCTGGGGCTTGCGGAAACGGTGATTCTGGCTTTGCGGCTGGGTGAAGGGGTAAGCCATGCCGATATCATGCGGCGTTTCGGGACTGATATCCTTGCCCACTACGGTGATGTCATCGGCGAGATGACACGGGCGGGTCTTCTGGAGACCACCGCCGGGAACATCCGGCTCACACGGCGCGGCCGGCTCCTCTCCAATGAGGTCTGCTGGCGTTTCCTGCCGGATGATGTGAGCGAAGCCAGCATGTCCCTGCAGGGGTGACAGGTAATGGACCAGATATTCATCCGCAATTTCTGCATCATCGCACATATTGACCTGTCTCTTATACACATCTGACG
>JAOAEN010000086.1 GCA_026416775.1 Dehalococcoidales bacterium | reverse complement strand
TGGGACGCATGGCACCGAAGTCTTCCCAGCCCTGGGTTGGCCACGGCACCCGCCTGCCCTTGTTGTCCACGATGGGGACGTTTTCGTAGCTGGCGTCACCGGCGCCGCCGTACCACGTGTGCTTGAAGCCGGTGCTCAGCATCATGACGCCGGTACGTTCCATGAGTGTGAGTGCCGCCCCCGCCCGCCATGCCATGGCAAGCCCGTCGCCGGTGCAGGCACGCGAGCGGAAGGTGTTGTAGCCGGCAAGCTCGGTGTTCAGGAGGAAGAGCGTCCAGTCCCCCGCCGTGGCAAGCACCGTTGCCTTGGCTTTGAAGACCATAAACTCGCCGGTGCGGTTGTTGAAACCGGTCGCCCCGATGACCCGTCCGCCCTGAACGCCGTTTTCGGTGAGGAGGCTGGTGACCATCACCCGGTCAAAGATCCTCACTCCCAGCCTCTTGCATTCCTTCTTGAGGGCGGGCTTGAAGGTGGTGCCCCAGACACGGAGCACCACGTTGTTCGGTTTACCATCGGGATTGCTCTTGAAGGTCACCGGCTGTTGCATGCCGGGGACGTAGCTGTGGACCTTGGTGTAGCGCGGGGAAAGCATCAGCTTGGTCTTTTCGTCCCTTCCCTGGGCACCGACGTATTCGTCCTTGGTGTCCCGGATCTTACCGCCCATCTGCTCCATCTCAAGCAGGGTGTCCCAGTCCTCGCGGCACTGGATCTGGATCCCGATGCCGTTGCTGTAGGGCGGTTCTGCCATGTGCTGCGCCCACTCGTCCGGGTCAACGTTGGAAAGCGGGTTTGCCGGCACGTTGCACCAGTGGTCGCAGCCGGGACCGCCGGCACCGCTGCGGATGGTATCCCCCTTTTCAACAAGGGCAACTTTCACTCCCTTGCGGGCAGCACTGATTGCCGCCCAGCATCCGGCAATCCCCCCGCCGATGACAAGGACGTCCGTTTCAATTTCCTGTGCGTCCTCGTAGCGCACCGGGTAGGGCCAGGAAATTACCTTGCCATCCTTCAGTACCAGCTCATGCCAGTTGGTCATCTATAAGCCTCCTTTATTTCAGACCAAGCCATGAAGGCAACCCGGTACAACTTGGCCCGTGTGACCTTTTCCCTGGAGCTACTGTCTTGCTGGCGGTCTCTGCCCGGGCTCAAGGCGCCTGCCATCGGCACCGAAGAAGCTGCCTGCCCAGCCTTCCGCCATCGTCCCGGCACCCAGCATGATCGCCATTTCAATGTGCGGCTTGCGCACCGCATGCCAGATGAGCGGCCCGTGCACCACGCCCTTCGGGATCCACATGGCGTAGCTCGTATTGAACCGGAGCAGGTCGTCGCCCATGCCGAAGGTCATGTCTGCCCCGAGGTCTTCGGGGTTCTCGGGGTCACCGCCGATGTGGAGCACGATCTCGTCGTATTTATCGTGCACCATCTTGGGAAGCGGCGGGTCAACCACGTCCCAGATCCAGCCGAACTCAATATAGACGTTGGCAACGTTGATCTGGGTGCGGCTCATGTAGGTCATCGTCGGGCTCTGGCGCCCGTGCTTGAACCCGGCACCTGCCTCGCGCATCGGGCTGCGGATGACGTACTGCTCGTAGTCAAAGTCCTTTTCCTTCTTCGGCATGGTGCTCTTGGGCTTGCTGATGCCGCTCTGCCCCCAGCCCTTGAAGGGGTCACCGGTGCCGAGCATCATCGCCATCTCAATATGCGGGAATTCAAATTTTCTCCAGATAAGCGGGCCGTGCGGGGTGCCCTTCGGGATATAGATCCCCGTCGTGGTGTTGAAGACGATCGGCTGGCCGCCAATCCAGAACTCAATCTCCGCACCAAGCACCTGGGGCAGCTTGTAGTTCCCGCCCCAGTGCAGGACGATCTCATCGTAATCGTGGACATGCTCGTGAATGTGGGGGTTGGGGTCGGGAATACCATAGATCCAGCCGAGCTCAATGTAATAGGGAGCGCCAGTCTGCTTTTCACTCATGAAGGTCATTGTCGGGCTCTGGCGGTTCTTGACCCCCGGTCCTGCCTCATAGATTGGTTTTCTCACCGCGTATTTTTCGTAGACCGATTGTGCCATATTGTGTTTCCTTCCCTTTCTAGCCAGAAAATAGTTTTGGTGGCAGTATTCTAGCACATGTGATATAATTTCGGCAACAGCCGCAAGGCTTTTTGGCTTCCAAATCAACGCCGTTCCGACAGACATACCAGTAGAGAGGAGATAAAGGTTAATGACCGGAAAGAAGACGGCACCCGAAATTGACCCTAAGGCGGCAAAGGAGCTGCGCCGCGAGCGCGAGAAGCGTATCATGGACACGATCCAGCTCAAGATGACGGATAGAGTCCCCGTCATCAGCTCCATCGGCTATTTCCCCGCCAAGTACGCCGGTATTCCCTGCTCTGCCGCCTACTACGATTACGATGCGTGGTACAACGCCTACAAGATGACCCTGAAGGACTTCCAGCCGGACATGATCTACGTCCAGCCGTTTACGCCGGGTAAGGCGCTGGAAATCCTTGAGCCGAAGACAATGCGCTGGCCGGGCTACGGCGTCGACCCCAACCACGGGCACCAGGCGATTGAGATTGACAACCTGCAGGCGGACGAATACGACCTCTACATGAATGACCCTTCGGACTACATGTTCCGCATCTTCATGTCCCGCACCAGCGACAGGCTCGCTGGCCTGAGGAAACTGCCCAAGCTTTCCGACCTCGGCGGCGGTCCCATGGGGGTACAGCTCCTTGCCGAATCGTTTGCCGACCCCGATGTCTCCCGCGCCATCCGGACGCTGCAGCGGGCCGGACGTGAAATACGGAGGTGGCGCACCAGGATCCGCCAGTTCAACAGGATGATCGAGGGTATGGGCTTCCCGCAGTACTTCCAGGGTGCCGCCATGCCGCCTTTTGACGTCATCTCCCATTCCATGCGGGGGATGACCGGCACGATGCTTGATATGTACCGCCAGCCGGACAAAATACTTGAGGCCTGCGAGTTCATCCTGAAAAAGACGCTGGAAAGACCGCTGCCCCCGCCGAGTGAAAACGGCTATATCCGTATCTTCATGACCAACACGCGTGGCTCCGACGAGTTCATGTCCATGAAGCAGTTCCAGACCTTCTACTGGCCAACCTTCAAGAGGCTTGTCATGGGACTCATTGAAAAGGGCGCCACGCCCTGCATTTTCTTTGAAGGGAACTTCACCTCAAGACTGGAGTATCTCCTTGAGTTTCCCAAGGGGAAGCTCCTTGCCCGCTTTGATACCACGGACATCTTCCGGGCAAAGGAGGTCCTGAAAGACCACGTCTGCATTGAGGGTAATGTGCCGTCATCGCTCCTTCAGGTGGGCACGGTGCAGGACGTGATTGACTACTGTAAGAAGCTCATTGATGTCTGCGGTAAGGGTGGTGGCTACATCCTTTCACCGCGCAGCTCCACCGATGAGGTCAAGCCCGAAAACCTCAGGGCGATGATCGAGTTCACCAAGAAATACGGCCGCTACCGGTGAGGCTGCAGGGAAAAAACTACACAAAGGCAAAAATCATCATCTCCCCGTGGCATGCGCCACATGCCTTATCCCTGTGTCCTCTCACCGGCCGCAGGTGCAGGGCTACCTGCAGCTCTTTTTCCGGCTGGACAAAAACAGGGGGAGTTGTCCTGCTCTCTCTAATAATCGCTCCGTCTGTCTTTCGGCTATCGGTGCTTACCTCACCCCTGTATCCCCTCTCCAGCCTGAGGCATCGGTGATAACCCATCATATTTATGGCTGGAGAGGGGAATAAAAGTAAGAGGGGGCGAAGCCCCCTCTAAAAACTCCCCCCTTTTAAAGGGGCAGAGATTAGACCCTGAAATAAAGAGGTGCTTCGTTCCCTCTTGAACTCTCTCCCTTTAGTGGAGCTAAAAAGATCTATTCTTGAAGGGGAGTAAAAAAGGACGAAGCCCCACTCTTAGCTTTCATCTATCATCTATAGAAATACATCCGTCCCGTGTGAAGGGGAGTGAAGAGGGGCGAAGCATCTCTTAAATAATTTCCCCCATTCTCACACAAACGAATTTATCAATTTCGTAGGTGTCCCCGTGTGAGAGGGGGACTAAGGGGATAAGTGCANGAGCTCGTCACGCTCATGGGCAGAACTGTCAGCCTAGCCGAGCTTGAGCACCTCAAGGAAGACCTCCTTGGGTACCTCGACTCTGCCGATGGACTTGAGCTTCTTCTTACCTTCCTTCTGCTTTTCCAGTAGCTTGCGCTTACGGGTGATATCCCCGCCGTAGCACTTGGCAAGGACGTCCTTACGCCTTGCGGCAATGTCTGCCCGGGCAACCACGCGGCTACCGATTGCCGCCTGGATCGGTACCTGGAAGAGCTGGCGGGGGATGGTCTCCCTGAGCTTCTCCACGATGTTCTTGCCGACCTCGTGGGCTTTCTCCGGCGGGATGATACGGCTGAAGGCATCCACCGGCACGCCGTTCACCAGCACGTCCAGCTTGACGAGCTTTGCCTCGCGGTAGCCGATAAACTCATAGTCCAGCGAGGCGTAGCCGCGACTGCGGCTCTTGAGCTCATCGTAGAAGGTCACCAGCATCGCACGCAGGGGAAGCTCATATTCAAGGAGCACCCGCTGACCGAGCTCGCTTGTACCGTGGTACTCGCCGAGGTACTCGGTGCGCCGGTAAACACCCCCGGAGTTGATGACAAGGTCCATGATTGCCCCGATAAATACCTGCGGGGAGATGATGGTTATCT
>JAOAEN010000085.1 GCA_026416775.1 Dehalococcoidales bacterium | reverse complement strand
TCCCAGCTCCGGCCAGAAGAGGCGAGAAGGACGAACGAAGCTGTCCTCAAGCAGCCTGTCCATGGCATCTCTCAGGCTCATGATCTCGCGGAAAGGTTCCCAGCGGATGATATCTGCCATAGTTTCCCACCTCCTTTTTTAAGTTTTATTTACCCCTCCGGCCCGCCCGGAGCCGGCTTTGGTGGAAAAGCCGGAATTGGCGAGTGCATTATAGCATTAACCCGCTGTCACCGCCATCCCCTCCTTGCTGAAGGTAATCCTGCCCTCTTTGACATCAACGGTTATCTTGTCTCCCTCACTGAACTCCCCCTGGAGCACGCGTATGGCAAGCGGGTCAAGCACGAGTCTCTGGATGGCACGCTTCAGGGGCCGTGCGCCGTAGACTGGGTCGTAGCCTTCGTTCACGAGGAGGTCTTTCGCGCGCCCCGTGAGTTCGACCTGAATACGGCGGTCGGCAAGGCGCTTCTTAAGCTGGTTGAACTGCAGGTCAACGATCTGCTTTATCTGCTCCCTGGTGAGCTGGTGGAAGATGATGACCTCGTCCACCCGGTTGAGGAACTCGGGGCGGAAATGTGCCCGGAGCGCCTCCATCCCCCTTCTCCTGATTTCCGTCTCCTGACCGGGGCCGAGCTCGGCGATCCACTGGCTGCCGAGGTTGCTGGTCATGATGAGCACGGTGTTCTTGAAGTCAACGGTCCTTCCGTGTCCGTCGGTGAGGCGCCCGTCATCAAGGATCTGCAGCAGCACGTTAAAGACATCGGGGTGCGCCTTTGCAATCTCGTCCAGCAGCACCACGGTGTAGGGGCGGCGGCGGACGGCTTCGGTGAGTTGCCCGCCCTCCTCGTATCCGACATAGCCGGGCGGTGCCCCGATAAGGCGGGACACGGTATGCTTTTCCATGTATTCGGACATGTCCAGCCGCACCATGGCGCGCTCATCGTCAAAGAGGAATTCGGCAAGGGCCCGCGCCAGTTCCGTCTTGCCCACGCCGGTAGGGCCGAGGAAGATGAAGCTGCCAAGCGGTCGGTTCGGGTCCTGAAGCCCGGCACGGGCACGCCGGATGGCGTTGGTCACTGCCCTGATGGCATCGTCCTGACCGACAATGCGCTCATGGAGACGCTCCTCCATGCGCAGTAACTTCTGCACCTCGCCTTCCATGAGGCGGCTTACCGGGATGCCTGTCCAGCGGCTGACCACCTCGGCGATATCTTCCTCGTCAACCTCTTCCTTGAGGAGCTGCTGTCCTTTCTTTGCGGCGAGCTCTTTTTCCTTTTCCCTGATCTGCTTTTCTACGTCGACAAGCGTGCCGTATTTCAGCCTTGCCGCCTGCTCGAGGTTGCCGAGGTGCTCCGCCCGCTCAATATCGTGCAGGACCTCCTCGCGCTTTTCCTTGAGCTGACGCAGGGACTGGATCACGCTCTTTTCGTGTTCCCACTGTACCCTGAGCCTGGCGGCCTGCTCCTTGAGGTCGGCGAGCTCCTTTTCCATGTTTGCCAGCCGTTCCTGCGAGGCGGTGTCCTTTTCCTTCTTAAGTGCCTCGCGCTCGACTTCAAGCTGCGTGATGCGGCGCTGGATTTCATCGAGCTCGGTGGGTACGCTGTCAATTTCGGTGCGCAGCTTGGCAGCCGCTTCGTCAACAAGGTCAATCGCCTTGTCGGGTAGGAAGCGGTCGGTAATGTAGCGGTGTGAGAGCACCGCCGCAGCGACAAGCGCCGCGTCCTTGATGCGCACGCCATGATGCACCTCGTAGCGTTCCCTGAGCCCGCGCAGGATGGAGATGGTATCCTCCACGGTCGGCTCGCTGACCATTACCGGCTGGAAGCGCCTCTCAAGGGCGGCATCCTTTTCGATATGTTTGCGGTACTCGTTCAGCGTGGTGGCGCCGATGCAGTGCAGCTCGCCGCGGGCAAGCATGGGCTTGAGCATATTGGAGGCGTCCATGGCACCCTCGGCAGCACCCGCACCGACCACGGTGTGCAGCTCGTCAATGAAGAGGATGATTTCCCCCTGGGACTCCTGGATTTCTTTGAGGACGGCTTTGAGCCGCTCCTCGAATTCGCCGCGGTACTTGCTGCCGGCAACAAGCGCCCCGAGGTCAAGGGCGATGATGCGCTTGTTCTTCAGCCCTTCGGGTACGTCACCGCGGACGATGCGCTGTGCCAGTCCTTCCACAATTGCCGTCTTGCCGACGCCCGGTTCTCCGATGAGTACCGGGTTGTTCTTGGTACGGCGTGAGAGTATCTGGATGACGCGGCGGATCTCCTCGTCACGCCCGATGACGGGGTCAAGTTTGCCACGACGGGCAATCTCGGTGAGATCGCGCCCGTATTTTTCCAGCGCCCCGAATTTGGCCTCGGGATTGGGGTCGGTGATGCGCTGGCTGCCCCGGATGGAGGTGAGCACCTGATAGATCCGGTCTTTCGTGATACCGTAGCCCCTGAGGATGCGGTTTGCCGCACCGCTGTCCTTGTCCGTGATGGCAAGGAACAGGTGCTCGGTGCTGATGTACTCGTCCTTGAAATTTGCCGCTTCCTTCTCGGCGCCATCAAGCACCTGCTTTAAGCGCGGCGAGATATAGACCTGTGTGGCACCGTAAGCCCGGGGAAGCCGGTCAAGCTCGCTCTCAAGCTGGAGCTTGAGCTGCCGGACGTCCACGCCGAGCCGTTTCAGTATCTGGGGCACCACGCCGTCTTCCTGGACGACGAGACAGAAAAACAGGTGCTCCGGCTCAAGCTGGGGATGGTTTCTGGTCTCCGCCAGCTTCTCCGCCTCAAGTATCGCCTCGCGTGCCTTTTCGGTGAACCTGTTGATGTTCATACTCACCCCCGTTTTACCATCCGATGTTTATCTGGTCCTGGCAGGTACCGGTTCGCGCTGTCCCCGCGGGAGAGCGGATTTGTTGCGGAGTTCGGTGATGTTCGGAAGCTCCGTCCTCAGACCGCACTGCAGGCACTGTTCATACCAGCCGTATTCATCGGCGGCGATGAAGACATCGCCACCACACTTGCGGCATGCTTTGAATCTCCACATTGCCGGTCACCTCCTCCACTGTGCCTTTAGTAACTGCCGAGCATTTCCAGCATCTCATCAAGCAAAGAGGTGATATGCTCAAGGACGCTGCGGTTGGTCCCGGCTGATAGCCCGCGCTTTATCTCCAAGAGACCGTCACGCAGCTTCAGGGCAAGCTCTACCCCGGCGAGGTTAAGCCCGACATCATCAACGAGGTGCTTGATCATGCGCAGGCGGGAAATGTCCTCGTCGGAGTAAAGTCGCACCGTGTAACGGCGCGATGGTGCCAGAAAACCGGCACGCTCGTACTTGCGCAGGGTCTGCGGGTGCATGCCGGTAAGCATTGCCGCCACCTGCATGACGTAAACGCCCAGCTCGCCGGAATTGTTCTCCATGTCAACCTCCTTGCTGTGTTATATTATAGCAGTTGATATAAGTCATGTCAACAGCTATAACAAAAATCGTAATTTGTCATCAGAAAGTATACCAGTATTCCTTACAGCTTGCAGGTATAATATTGACAGGACACATAAATATGGTGCATAATAAAATATAGAAGCTACCGGGGGAGTGCGATGGTGACCCTATCGGAATCAAACAAGAAACAGCCCGCCGAAAATGAAGTGGCCAAGTACACGATGGGCGTAACCGTCCGTCTTACCGGAGTTGAGGCACACCGCATCCGCCGCTATGAGGAAGCGGGGCTCCTCAAGCCGCAGAGGACGGAGGCAGGGCAGCGCCTTTATTCCGATAGTGAGATCGCGCTTATCAGGGAGATTGCCGCACTTGAAAGGCAAGGTGCCAACCTTGAAGGTATCAGGATCATCCTTGCCATGCGCCGGGCTGAAAAAGAGCCGAAGCGCAAACAGCCGTAGCTAGCGGGTGGAATAGCCCTCGGGCTTGCCTTCTCTCCGGTATTCTCTCCCCGCTGTTCACGCTGGTTCAGAAGTAAAGAAAAGAAAGGCGGTGGCCCGTTTTGCCGTAACCACCGCCCGTTGTCCCGTCTTTTCCGTGTCCTGATTACCGTCTCAGACGTCCTTTGCCGTGATGAAGGTGGATGACTCGGAGGCAGCGTTGGGGTCGAAGGTCTTCTTGATCTTCCGCAGCCAGATATGGTAGTTGGAGGCATGCGGCCCGTAGAGGTCGTGCAGGGCATCACTCCAGACGTGCTGGGGCACCCCGTAATGCTCGTTGATGGCGATCTGGTTGGAGCCGTTGTTGATGGCCCGGGCGACTTCCATCGGGTTCTTGACGGTAACGGCGATACGGGCGAGGATTTCGCCATGCCCCATGTGCCCGTGCTCGATTGACTGAAGGAACGGGGCAGTGCCGTCATCATAGAGGGAGCCCTCTTCAATGAGCTTGGCCTTGAACTTGGAGCAGCTCTTGATGAAGTAGGTCATCAGCGGGAAGCAGTCATTACCACCGACCATGCCTGCCTGCGGTGCCAGCACGCGGCCGGTCTCCTTGATGGAGCCGGTCTCCCGGTAGTAGCGCCAGATGTAGCCGCCCTGGTTTTCGGGGTCTTCCACGTCGGGCAGGTTCTTTCCTCCGGTCTCCTCAATGATACGCTGGAGCACGCGCTTCCTATACTCAAAATCGCGCTTGGAATTTCCGGCAATGAGCACCATGAAGCCCGGTCCCAGCACCGATTCGGAGAACTTCTTGTATATTTCGCGTTCTTCTTCAATGTGTCTGGTGGCAAGGTTGGCGGCCATCATTGCCGCATTGAAGCACATGAGCTCGGTGGCAATCTCCGCCTCGCCGATCTTGAGCACGGCGTCGATCATCGCTTCAAGGGTGGCAAAGGAGTAGTAATGGCAGAGGAAATTCTCCGGGATGTAAGCCGGCTTGTACTTCGGCGATACCCCTTCCATGGGGAAGGTCCAGGGGCCCGGCCAGTGGTAGAGCTTCTGTGCCGCCTTGGTGTAGACGCCGAGCCCGCCGAGCGGCGTGGTGTTGCCCCTGATGATCCCGCGCAGCGAAGGGCCGGGACCGTCCCCGCAGAACCACTCGCCGAGGGAACCGAGCGAGCCGAGTCTGACGATTTCCCCGTCCGGGGTTACCCATTCCACGGCAAGGGTATTGCGTTCCCCGTAAGAACCGCTCTGGGAAAGGTGCCCCAGGTTCACATGGGCGGCAAGCGGCAGCGCCGAGCAGTTGCCCCCGGCGCCGGTCAGGTTGCAGTTGAGCCCGCGCTTCATGCACTCAGCCTGTAACTGCGCCCCGATGACGTAGGGCTCAACGACGGCATACAGGCTCTTTTCGTTGATTTCAATGATCCGGTTCATGCGTCTTAAGTCGATCTTGATACAGTTGGGGCCGCCGGGGTCGGAATAGAGCCAGCCCGTGCTTGAAGCTTTGTACTGGACCTTATAGCGGTTGCAGAGACGGACAATCGCCTGCACCTGTTCGGTGCTCTCCGGTAGCGTGATCGCCTCAAATCTCTGATGTGCAGGGATACCGTGCCTCACCGGGTTGGCATAGGTCTCAACGATCTCGGGCTCATCGGAAACGTATTCCGGACCGAGGATATCTTCCAGCGCCTTGTAAAAGTCCCTTTTCAGTGCCATGACCATAACCTCCTTTACAGTACCGCCTTTTCCACAAGCTCAACGATGTCATAGACCCTGAGGTGGCTGCCCTTCTTTTGAATCGCTTCCCCGAGCATGAGCTCACACCACGGGCAGGCGGTGGCGATGGCTGCTGCTCCCGTATCTTCTGCCTCATCAATCCTTTGAAGCGCTGTCCACATGGCGAATTCGGGGTTGGACTCCCTCACGCCGCCGCCGGCGCCGCAGCACCAGGAGTATTCCTTGATTCTGTCCATCTCAACGAGCCTGAGCCCCGGGATGCTCTTGAGGACATCGCGCGGCGGCTCGTAGATGCCCTCAGTACCCCGGCGGTACTCCTTCGGTGGCTCGCGGTAGATGATGTCCTTCACGATTTCTTTGCCGTTCCAGTGGATATACTTTTCACCCTGCCTTGCCAGATAACACGGGTCGTGATAGGTCACCACCATGTTGACGGGTTTTTCCGGTTTG
>JAOAEN010000084.1 GCA_026416775.1 Dehalococcoidales bacterium | reverse complement strand
GGACCCGGTGGTGGACCGCCTCCGGAACTACCGCTACCCGGAGAGGGGAAAAACCCGTTCAGCGGCATACAGTTGAGCGAACCGATCCTCCTGCTTGACCCGGAGGGTAACCCGATGGTTGATCCGGCCGGTAACCCGATGTACGGGCAAATGGTGCTGGATCAGGAAGGCAACCCGCTGACCGGCCCCAACGGGCGCCCCATAGTGGTGCTTGTTGACCTATAAGAAACGGGAATAAACATCCTGTATCGCAACGAAGCCCCCTGCCAGGCGGGGGGCTTCGTTATTTGTGCCATCTTTTAATTCCAGCTCATTGTCCCGTCCGTGACACTAAATGGAGGCTGCGACTCACGCGCATGGACCGACCTGCCCACCATTTGCCCGCCAGGACCCCTTACCTTATAATGAAAGCGTATGTTTGAAACCCTCACGGAAAAACTCTCTGCCATCTTCCGCCGGCTGGGAAACCGCGGCAGGCTCACCGAGAAAGACATTGACGAGGCGATGCGCGAGGTGCGTCTGGCGCTGCTTGAAGCCGATGTCAACTTCAAGGTGGTGAAGGAGTTCACCGGCCGGGTACGGGAGCGCGCCATCGGCAGGGAAGTCATGGAAAGCCTCACCCCCGCCCAGCAGGTGATCAAGATCGTCAACGAGGAGCTCATCAGGATCCTCGGCGAGGGTGCCGAAAGCAGGCTTGCTTCCGTTTCCCCGCCCCCCGCCGTCGTCATGCTCGTGGGGCTCCAGGGGAGCGGTAAGACCACCACGGCCGCCAAGCTGGCGCTGCACCTCAAACACCGCGGGGCCAGGCCCCTCCTCGTTGCCGCCGATAACCGCCGCCCGGCAGCCATTGAACAGCTCGTCACGCTGGGCAGGCAGGTCGAGATACCCGTCTATCACGAAGACCCCAGGGTAAGTGCTAGGGAAATCGCCACCCGCGCCCTTGCTGAGGCAAAGCGGCTTGCCGCCACGCACGTCATCGTGGATACCGCCGGAAGGCTCCACATTGATGAAGAACTGATGACCGAGCTTGAGGAGCTCAGGAAGGTCCTGGCGCCCCATGAGGTGCTCCTCGTGGTGGATGCTATGACCGGGCAGGATGCCGTGCGTGTTGCCGAGGAATTCCATTCCCGGGTGAAACTTACCGGCCTTATCATGACCAAAATGGACGGTGATGCCCGCGGCGGGGCCGCTCTTTCCGTCCGCTGGGTGAGCGGGGTACCGATAAAGTTCATCGGCATCGGCGAAAAGACCGATGCCCTTGAGCCATTTTACCCCGACCGGCTTGCCTCACGCATCCTGGGGATGGGAGATATCCTCACCTTCATTGAGAAGGCGGAAAAGACCCTTGACGAGAAAAAGGCGCAGGAACTGCAGAAAAAGCTCAAGACGGCGTCCTTTGACCTTGAGGACTTCCTTGAGCAGCTCCGGGCAATCAGGAAGATGGGGCCGCTTGCCCAGCTTGCCGAGATGCTGCCGGGCTTCGGGAAACTGGCAAACCGCCTCCCCGCGGATGTCCAGGAAGCCCAGCTCAAGAAGGTTGAAGCCATCATCCTCTCCATGACCCCCGAGGAGCGTCGTAACCCGGCAATCATCGGGGGAAGCCGCCGCAAGCGCATCGCCCGCGGCTCCGGCACCACCATTCAGGACGTCAACCAGCTTTTAAACCAGTTTGCCCAGATGCAGAAGCTCATGAAGATGGGGGTAAGCGGTAAGCTCCCCCGGAACATCGCGGGGCTCCTCAAGGGTGGCTTCTGAACAAGACCTGCGCCTAGTAGCTGAAAGTCGTCGTGTAATCGTTAACGCGCAGGGTATAGGTTATCCCCGGGCTGAACTCGCTCCCCAGATTGATCTCCTTCTCAAAATAGCCGTAAACCGCCGGGAAGAAGCCTTCCTTCGGGCACATGGTCGTCACGGCGATATCTATCACGGTACCCTGCCGGCTTACCTCAATACCGTGGAAGCGCGTGCCGCCGTCCCTCAGCCCACCCCTGATAAAGACCGAGACCTGCGGGGGATTGCTCATGAGCAGGCTGACGTTGACCTCGTGGATCGGCGCGGGGCTTATCTCCATCTCCTGCCGCATCCGGCTGGTCTGCATATCCCAGATATCATCCATGACCGCCGAGGTCACCTCGCCGTTTTCCACCGTAACCACCGCAATATGGTGCGTGAGCACCTGCGCTAGAACCTGCCCCGTGCGGTCGCCGTAGCCGGCATGCCGCGAGTCAAATTCATAGGTGTACACCCCGCCGTGGGGCAGTGCCGTCACCGCGGCGAGCCTGAGGGTCTCGGGTATCCCGTCAAAAAGGAAGGTGACATCGTTCCTCACGAATTTTTCCGCAATCTGCTGCGGACTTTCCTGAATGACCGGTTTTTCCCCTCCCGTGCAGGCAACAAGGCCAATGATGCACAAGACCAAGACAACACCGAGGAATATCTTCTTCATGGAAGGCCCCCTTCTTTTACTTCCTAAAAGAAATAACGACGGCGGCCCCCGGAAGTTAGGGCAGCATCCGGCCTCCGGATGGTCCCGCAGAAAGGGGCTAAGGAACCATCGGCCTTTTCTTACTCCAGATAGTCCTTGAGCTTGCGGCTGCGGCTGGGATGTCTCAGCTTGCGCAGCGCTTTGGCTTCAATCTGGCGGATGCGCTCGCGGGTAACATTGAACTCAAGCCCCACCTCTTCAAGCGTGCGGCTGCGCCCGTCCTCAAGACCGAACCTGAGCTGAAGCACGCGCCGCTCGCGCGGGGTAAGGGTATTGAGCACCTCTTCAATCTGCTCCTTCAGGAGCTGCTTTGAGGCGATGTCCACCGGGGGAAGGGCATTCCTGTCCTCGATGGAATTGCCCAGGGGACTATCTTCCTCCTCACCAATGGGTGATTCCAGTGAGATGGGAAGCTGGGAGACCTTGACAATCTCCCGCACCTTGTCCGATGACACCTCCATCTCCTCCGCAATCTCGCGGGATGTCGGCTCGCGACCGTATTCCTGCGCAAGCTTCCGGCTCACCCTGAGGAGCCGGTTGATGGTCTCCACCATGTGGACGGGGATGCGTATCGTGCGTGCCTGGTCGGCAATGGCACGGGTGAGCGCCTGCCTGATCCCCCACGTGGCGTGGGTGCTGAACTTGTAGCCCTTGCGGTAGTCAATCTTCTCCGCCGCGCGCATCAGCCCGATATTGCCCTCCTGAATGAGGTCAAGCAGGGACATGCCCCGCCCCACATGCTTCTTGGCAACACTGACCACAAGCCGCAGGTTGGCTTCAATGAGGTGTTTTTCGGCCTCCTTCCCCCTCTTCACAACATCGTCAAAATATGAGGCAAGCGTTTTTTCATTCGCACGGATGGCGTTAACGAACTTCTCGCTGCCGATTAACTTCCCGATGTCATCAAGCTTTGCCCTTTCACCGATGAGCCGGCGCACCGCCTCCGGGAGAAGACGGCTTGAAAGCGAAAGCCGCGTCAGCATCTCCTCAACCTCAGCCGGCGTCTTCCCCAGAGCCGTCGCAATACTGCTCACAAGCTGGGGGTTGGTCGTGGAATTGATGCATTCCTGCACCTTTTCGTCGTAAATGCCGGCAAACAGGTTACCCGCCTGCGGCAGCCCCAGCACTTCCCTCAGCTTCGGGACAACCACCACCGACCGGGCAAGATGCCCTAGCTGGGCAAGCACGATGTCCGTGCCGGAAGGCGGACGCCCGTGCTTCTGGATATATTCCTTCCTTATACCGGCAATGTACTTGCCGTCCTCCATCTGCCTGGCAAGGTTCTTTTCATCCTCGGCGGTCAGGAGCCGCACCCGCCCGATCTCATGGAGATAGATACGCACCGGGTCATCGGTGATGTCCTCCTCAAGCTCTTCAACCCCGAGCTCCGTCTCCAGATCAAGCGCCTCGTCAATCTTCTCATCAAGCGGCTCAACCTTGGGCCAGAAATCATCAACTTCCGGAATTTCGGCAGCAGCAAGTTCAACCTCGGACTCGGGCGGGATAACAAAGACATCATCCGTTTTCGCCTCGGCATCAAGCATGGCTTCCTGGGGGATATCCCCGACTACCTCTTCATGATGCAGGTCATCAAATCCTTCCTGCCTCTTTTCCATAGCCATCACCTCGTATTCCTGCGGAAAGAAGGCCTCCGCTGCCGCTTGCGCGCTTCAAGTTCCTTCAACCTCTGCGTGATCCCGATGTCAAGCTCGCCGGCTTCCCCCTGCCGTGCGGCAAGACCCCTGAGATGCTCCTTCTCCAACTCGTAAAGGCAGTCCTCGAACTTGAGGTTCAGATTGTCCCTGCCGCCGAGCACAACCCTACGGAGCAGGTCTTCCACCTTTTCCCCCAGCAGCGGGCCCACCCTCTCCTTTAATAATACCACATCGCCCGTGTCCCTGAAGGCGAGAAATATCTCGCGGTTTACCGTGCTTTCAAATAGCTCGGGGGAGACTTCCCCGAGGCGGGGGACAAGCTCCGGGTTCTGCAGGACAAGGGCAAGCAGGTTTTCCTCACGGCTTGCGGTCCTGTTCACCATCCCTACGGGCAGTCCGGTCTCCCCAGCGCTGGTGCGGCCCCTGCGCGCCGAAGCTGGTCTTACCAGACGGCCCAGGGCGATCCTCACCGCCTCCATGTCCACGCCGGCAAGGGCCGCCAGTTTCTGCAGGTAATGCGCCTGACGGATCGGGTCCCCGATCTCCGCCAGCACCGGCAGAAGCCTTGTGGCGAGCGCCGATTTCCCCTGAGCCGTGCCCAGGTCAAGCGAAGAAGCCGTCCTTTCAAACATGAAGTCAATCAGGGGAACACTTGCCTCAATCAGGTCATGCCAGCGGCTGATATCCTCCCGCATGACCTCGTCCGGGTCCTTTCCCTCCGGCAGAACCGCCACCCTGATTTCGCTACCCAGGATATTCTCGTAACCGGCCGTCTTCAGCACCGCCTCTTCCCCGGCACTATCGGCATCAAGGCAGAGGACAATGTTGCGGCTAAGTTTCCTGACGGCATTTACCTGCGCTTCGGTAATCGCAGTGCCCATGCAGGCAACCGCATTGGTCACCCCGCACTGGTGCGCCATGATGACGTCCATATAGCCTTCCACAATGATTGCCCGGTCTTTCTGCCTGATGCTGGAGGCGGCGCGGTCAATGCCGTAAAGCGAAGCACCCTTGTCAAAGATCGCCGTCTGGGGCGAGTTGACGTATTTCGGAAGCGAATCATCAAGCACCCGGGCACCGAAGCCGATGACCCTGCCTCTGATATCACGGATGGGGATCATGAGCTTGGAACGGAACCGGTCGTGGCTGCGCCCGTCTTCAGCCCTCACCAGCAGCCCGGCGCGCAGCATCACGTCCTCGGCAAATCCCCTGTCCTTCAGGTAATTTTTGAGCGCCTCCCAGCCGTCGGGGCTGAAGCCGAGCTGAAAATCGGCGATCGTCTTTCCGGCAATGCCCCGTCCGTTCAGATATTCCCTTGCCTTTGCCGCCATCGCTGCGGTGAGAAGCAGGCTGTGGAAATAAATGGCGGCAGCCTCATTGACCCGGTAGAGCTCCTCGTTTTCTTCCTTTGCCGGAATGCCCACCTTCTCGGGAAGCGCCACCCCCGCCCGCTGGGCAAGCAGACGGAGCGCCTCGATAAAAGTGAGCCCCTCTTTCTTCATGATGAAGGAAAAGACGTCCCCGCCGGTGTTACAGGCACCGAAACAATGCCAGGTCTGCTGCTCGGGATAGACGAAGAAAGAGGGATTCTTCTCGCTGTGGAAGGGACAGAGCGCGGTAAGGTTACGCCCCGCCTTCTTCAGCGCGGTGTACTGGCCGATGACCTCAACGATATCTATCTTCTGCTTGATCTCGTCAACAACACTCATGGGCACCCGCAGCGCAGCACGTATATTATACAACTTCCGGCAACGGTCCAGGCGGTGGTCTCAAAAGAAAAAACGTTGGAATGGAAGGGAAGTTATGTCCGGGCTACCGCCACGCTGCTAGTAGCTCATCCTCACCTTGACACCGCGCCGGTGCAGGTATTCTTTGAGCTCGCGGCAGGTGTACTCGTCGTAATGGACAATGGAAGCCACGAGTGCCGCGTCCGCATGCCCTTCCGTGAGCACGTCATAGAGGCTGTCTCTTATACACATCT
>JAOAEN010000083.1 GCA_026416775.1 Dehalococcoidales bacterium | reverse complement strand
ATGCAGATATCGTGATTGTCACCTCGGGCAGTGCCGCCGGCACCGCCAAGACCGTGGTTGATGAAAAGAGGGCGGAGGGCGTGAAGGTGGGGCTGGTCAAGATACGCCTCTTCCGGCCCTTCCCCGAGGAGCGGCTGGCTGAGGCCCTCAAGGGCAAAAAGGCCATCGGCGTCATCGACCGCAGCGTGTGCTTCGGCTGGAAGTGCGGTCCGATGGCGATGGAGATCAAGGCGCTCACCCCGGTAATCGGGGCGGTGCCCATCCTGAGCTACATCGACGGGCTTGCCAATATGGACATTACCATTCCGCATATCAGGCGGGTAATTGACGAGGTCAGGGCCGCGGCAGCGGGCAAGCCCTATCAGGAACTGACGTGGATTCCGCTGGAAGAGTGAGGTTGAAAATGACAGAAGCGATAAAGAAACGCAACAGGGTTTTTGACTACTTCGTTACCGAGGATCTGTTCTCCGGAGGCGTTGCCTGGTGTGCGGGATGTCCCCTTGAGCTCACCGCGCGGTTCGTGCCCAAGGTGCTGGGCAACGACATCGTGTTCGTGAGCTGCCCCTGCTGTGCCGCCCCGGTGCTCCACGGGCAGAACCTCGGCGCCTGGCACAAGCTTTCCTACCTTTCTTGCGTCATGACCGGGGTTGCCTCAAGCGCCACCGGGCTTTCACGCTATCTGCGGCGCAGCGGGCAGGATGCCACCGTTATCTGCTTTACGGGGGATGGCGGTGCCACGGATGTGGGCTTCCAGCCCCTGAGCGGGGCAGCCGAAAGGCAGGAGAAGATTATCTACCTCGTCTACGATAACGAAGGCTACATGAACACGGGAAACCAGCGCTCAAGCGCCACGCCCAGAGGTGCAGCCACCACCACCACGCCGGTGGGCAAGGTGAAGCGCGGCAAGGGCGTGCCGGCGAAGAACATGCTCATGATCATGCTCATGCACAAGCCCAGGTACATGGCGACCGCCACGCTCAGCCACCTTGAGGACTTTGCCAAGAAGCTCAAGAAGGCAAAGGAGCTGTCGAAGGAGGGATTCGTCTATCTTCATGTCTTTTCGCCGTGTCCCGTGGGCTGGCGCATTGACTCCAACCTGGTGATCGAGGTCTGCCGCATGGCGGTGCGGACGAACTACTTCCCGCTGTGGGAGGCGGAGTTCGGTAAACCCAGGTTCACCGTTGAGGTGGCAAGCCCGAGGCCGGTTGTTGAGTTCACCAAGCTCATGCGCAAGTTTGCCCACCTTGACGAAGCGGGGCTTGCCGAGCTTCAGAAGCAGGTGGACGAGCGTTACAGCCTGCTCAAGACGCTGGTTGAGGCAGCATCAAAGTAAAATTTAGTGAGAAGTTTGAGGAGGTGGACCCGAAATGGTAACAAAAGCAAAGGAAAAGGGAAAAGAGCAGCAGGGTAAACCGGTCGTTGGCCTTTCGGTGAAGGGTAGTCCCGAGATCTGGGACGATACCTGGGTGAGGACGACCTGTGGCGGCTGCTACGGGCAGTGCGCCATCCGCGTCCATCGCGTCAACGGGGTTATCGTGAAGATTGAGGGCGAGCCGGACAATGACTTTGGCTCCCGCGGCGGGCTCTGCGCGAAGGGCGAAGCGATGATCCAGGCGCTTTACGACCCCAACCGCTACAACTACCCCCTGCGCCGTACCAACCCCAAGAAGGGTCTGTTTGAAGACCCGAAGTGGAAGCGGATTTCCTGGGACGAGGCACTGGATGAGATCGCAGCACGCCTGAAGAAGATCCGCGCCGAGAACCCGAACAAGCTGCTTCACGGCGGGACCCCCGGTCCCGGCAGCGGCCCGGACCTGCCGCTCGGCTTCGGCGTCTTCGGGGCGGTCTTCGGTACCAAGAACTGGTACGTTGGCGGTGCCGGGCTGCACTGCGGCAGCGGCTCGCACATGGGGGCCGGTCTCTACCATGCCTCGTGGTCAATCGTCCCGGACTGGAAGTACTGCAACCTCGTCATCCAGATGGGCTCCAACAAGGGGACGGCTTCAGGGCACTCGCTGGGCTTCAACATGAGGCTTTCCGCCGATGCCCGTGCCCGCGGCATGAAGAACGTGGTCTTCGACCCCATCTGCAACTTCGGTGGCGGCAAGGCTACGGAGTGGATCCCCATCCTGCCGGGTACGGACGGCGCGGTTGCCCTGGCGATGGTGAACATCATCCTCAACGAGCTTAACGTTTACGATGTCGAGTTCATCAAGAAAAAGACCAACGGCCCCTACCTCATCGGGCCGGATGAGAGATACGTCCGCGATAAGGCGACAAAGAAGCCCCTCGTCTGGGACCCGGTGGACGGCAGGGCCAAGACGTTTGATGACCCCAACATCAAGGACTTCGCCATCTTCGGGGAATACGAGGTGAACGGGGTCAAGGCACATCCTGCCTTCCAGCTCGTGAAGGAGCACGTGAAGAAGTACACCCCCGAGTTTGCCGAGAAGGAAAGCACGGTGCCTGCCTCAACCATCCGGCGCCTTGCCAAGGAGTGGGCGGAAGCCGCCATGGTGGGTGCCACGATTGAGATCCAGGGCGAGAAACTCCCCCTGCGGCCGGTCTCGGCGATCATGTTCCGCGGCGGGCAGGGACACACCAACTCGGCGCACAGCTACTGCGCGATGTGTCTCCTCAACGCCATCGTCGGGGCGATGGATGTGCCCGGCGGCACGCTCGGCTGGCCGGCCTACTCGGCAGGCTACCCGGAGACGGGCCGCTTCAAGGTCATCCCCTACCCCTGCCGCGACGGCATGCTCACCGCGGGGACCTTCATGGAGCACAAGCCCTGGCCGGTGGAAGAGCCCAAGGTCCCCAATACCGTGCTCATGAAGGAGCTGGTGCCCACGGCTTCCTTCTCACCGCAGCCGGTGACCTCTGATTTCCAGAAGTACTGGGACAACCTGGGGCGCCCCTACGAGATTGAAATGGCGATGATCTTCGGTTCCAACATGGTGCGCTCCACCCAGAACCGCGAGATCGCCGAGGACTTCTGGAAGCGGATCCCGTTCATTGTCTGCTTCAACATCCTGCCCAACGAGTTCTGCGAGGGCTTTGCCGATATTGTCCTGCCGGATTGCCACCCGCTTGAGACCTACGGGCTTTTCGGGCAGCATGCCCCGTTCTTCAACCACCCGATCGGCATGGAAGGCTGGGCCTTCCCGATCCGCCAGCCCGTCGTGGAGCCGGCCTACGAGCGCCGCAACAAGCTTGAGGTGCTCTGGGACCTCGCCGACAGGATCGGCATGAGGCAGGAAATGAACCAGTACTACAACGTCTATTTCTCCAGCTTCGGCGGGGAAGCCCTCATTGCCGGGGATATTGAGAGCGTCAAGGACGTCAAGCGGATTGACCCCAGCAAGGTGACCGTCCTCATCAAGCCCGAGGAGAAGATCACCTACCGCGAGATGATGGACCGCGTCTTCAGGTACTACTTCGGCGAAAATCGCGGCATTGACTACGTCTCCAAGCAGGGCGCCGTTACCTGGCCGAAGGACGTGAGGGAAGCCTACTGGCGCTGGTACGTAGACGTGCGCGTGCCCATCTTCATGGAGCATATCGCTGAGCTCAGGGACGAGATCAAGGAGAAGGCAAAGAAAGCGGGTATCGAGCTTGACTGGGAGCAGTTCACCCCGTTTATCAGCTACTTCCGCCCGCAGGTCGCCAAGGAACTCAGCGAGGAGTACGACCTCTACAGCTTCTCCTACCGCGATATCGTCCACAACGGTACCTACACCATGGAGCTGCCGTGGATTGATGAGGTAAGCCACATGAACCCGTACACCTACAACATCACCATGAACCGGGAGACGGCGAAGAAGAAGGGCCTCAAGGACGGCGACCTGATCTGTCTCGAATCGCCTTACGGTCGCAAGACGACCGGTTACCTCAAGACGATGGAAGGCATGCATCCGAAATGCGTGGCAATCGCCGCCTGTTCCGGCGGCTGGGCGAAGGGTGCCCCGATTGCCTACGGCAAGGGCACGAACTTCAACATCCTGCTTGAGTCGGATTTCAAGCATGCCTGCCCGGTATGCTGGAGTCAGGAGACCGCCATGGCGGTCAAGGTCTACAAGATTGACCGCCGTATTGAATACGATAAAGCTGGAGGACCGAAACTATGAGATGGGGAATGGCGATAGAGCTCAAGAGGTGTATCGGCTGTTACGCCTGTGTCCTTGCCTGCAAGGCGGAGCATTTCTTACCGCCCGGCATCTTCTGGAACCGCGTGCTTATCGGTGAGAAGGGTAAGTATCCGGCGGTCACCAAGCTAATCTATTCGGTACGCTGCAACCACTGCGCCGATCCCAAATGCGTTGCCGTCTGCCCGACGGGGGCCTCGTCCCAGCGGCCGGACGGGATCGTGGTCGTGGACGAGGACAAGTGCACCGGCTGCCGTTACTGCGTGGTCGCCTGTCCGTACCAGATGCGGCAGGTCTACGAGGACGGTGACGCCCAGTACTTCCCCGGGCAGGAGCTTACCGAGCATGAGAAGATCGGGAAGACGCTCTACCCGCATACGGTAGGCGTGGTGGAGAAATGCGTCTTCTGCAAGGAAAGGATTGATGCGGGTCTGGCGGCGGGACTGAAGCCCGGCATTGACCGTGATGCCACCCCTGCCTGCGTCATCGTCTGCCCGACGAAGGCAATCCACTTCGGTGACCTTGATGACCCCTACAGCGATGTGAGCCAGATCATCAAGGAAAAGAAGGGACAGCCCTTCCACCCCGAGTTTGATACCAGGCCTTCAATATACTATATCGATTAAGCGCAAGGAGGTATGCGTAAGATGCTCCAGACAAGACCATGGGACTTCATGGTTAAGTACACCCCTCACCGTGAGTGGGTGGAGGGACACGGCATCATGATCGCCTTCGCCCTGTTCTTCGGTGGTATCGCCGGGGGGCTTTACCTCGCCTCGCTTTACTTCAATAACCTTCTCGGGATGTTCATTGCCATGCTCATGGCGATGGTCACTGGCATCACCGATCTTGCCCACCTGAGCAAACCGACGCGCGCCTGGAGGATGGCTTTCCGCCCCCAGAGCTCATGGATTGCCCGGGGTTTCATCTTCATCACACTTTTCATCGGTGCTTCGGCAATCCAGCTTGCCCTTTCCTGGTGGGCACCGGGGGCTGCCGAGACCTTCTTCAAGGTGGTGGCGGCAATCCTTGCCGTGTGCGTCGCCATCTACAGCGGCTTTGTGCTCGCCTACGTCGGTGGCATCAAACTGTGGAACTCGGCAATCGTCCCGATACTCTTCGTGGTGGCCGGTATCACCGGCGGCTGCGCCGTGCTGCTCCTCATAAGCTATGGGGAAACGGCGGCAAGACTGCTTGCCATCGGGAGGCTGGCACTCCTTGCCGTGGGGGCTTATGCCGTGGCCCTGCTAGTTTATATCTGGGGGACAAGCTACGGTAGTGCCGGAGCGCGCTACTCGGTCGGCCGCATGCTCAAGGGCGATGTTGCCTGGGTGTTCTGGCTGGTCGTGGTGGTCATCGGGATTCTCATCCCGGTGGTGCTGATGTCGCCGTTCGTGGCCGCGGGAGCCGCCTCGGCGGTGGCTTTCACCACGGCGGCGGTGTGCGTCATCATCGGCGGTATCGGGCTCAGATACAGCATCCTCAAGGCGGGTGTCTATAACCCGCTCCTGCCCACGGAGTAGCCCGAAGCCGGAAGAAAGATTAGGGAAGGGGCATCACCTGTTAAGATGCCCCTTCCTGTCTTGATGCGGACGATTCCGCCTGCATGTAGCTTGCTTTTCATACCCCCTTAACACCCATCGGGCAATCCGGTTCTGTGTGCATCTGCCGGTCTTTCAAGCTCAAGTTTCTCTCTCCCTCTTCAGGGGCCGTCTTTGTTACGTTTTGATTGGGTTCTCATACGCACCGCCTTTTGCTCCATTTCAGGTGAGTGGCCGATCCACAATCTGGCTGATTTCTTATGCTCATCCCCTTTAATCCCCCTTACACAGGTTGACTTTTCTGCATCCGGCTGATTTTTTACGCTCACCCCCTTGACCCGCTCTCAGATGGGCAAATTTTGTCCGCCCCCGGCTGATTTTTCAAACTCACCCCCTTTATCCCCCTCTCACACAGGGGCATCTACGGGATTGGTAAATTCGGTTGTGTGAGTGGGGGAAGAGATTATTAAGAG
>JAOAEN010000082.1 GCA_026416775.1 Dehalococcoidales bacterium | reverse complement strand
CCCCACTCCAATACCCCCGATATCGCCAAGCCCCAGTCCCGCTTTCTTCAGCACTGCGTCAATATCACCCACGATCCGCTCCAGCGAATCGGTACGGGCAGGACATGTTGCTTCGGCAATAGTTCTTCCGCCATCGGCAATGCCGACGGCGTTGGCATAACCCGAAGTATCAATGCCGAGCACGATCATTTTCTCCCGATCCCTTCAAAAAGTCGGGCGTAGCGTGTACTATCTGCGGTCAGCACAAGACGGCGTTCCTGTTCCCCGCATACTTCAAAGTGGATCCGGAGAACATCACCGTAAAGCACGTTAAGAATCTTTTCTGCCCATTCAATGATCATAATCCCACCGCTGGCCCTGGCAAGGTAATCGGTGATACCGAGTTCAATCCCGTCGGTCTCACCACCGATGCGGTAAAGATCAAGGTGATAGACAGGGAGCCTGCCCTGATACTCGTTTACCAGAACAAATGTGGGGCTGTTCACCTGCCACGACGGTACCCCGAGCCCTTCACAGATACCTCGCGTGAGCAGTGTCTTCCCGCAGCCAAGCTCCCCGATAAGGGCAACGATGCTTCCCGGCCCAAGAAGCCCGCCAAGTTTCCTGCCAAAAGCAAGTGTTGCCTGCGGACTTCGGCTCACGAAGACATGTTCCATCCCAGATGATAGTATAGCAGAAGTACCCCCGCCTGACCAAAAGTCATGGTCTATCGGCTCACGGCTGCTGCCGCTTCCGCCGCTTGCCACATCTCTTTTGTCCCCTGCAAAAGTCGTGATAACTACGGCTGCTCGTACTATCTTTCCGCATGCTATAATGGACTGGCACCGATGATGCTGGAGATACTTTCCCATGGATGAGAAAAGTCTTGAGATGCTTGAGTTTTCCAGAATAAAGGAGATCCTGGCAGACCACACGTCCTTTTCAGCAGGACGCGAGCTTGCCCTTGCCCTTGCACCCGAGCATGACGACGGACTCATCCACCTCCGTCTTAAACAGACTGCCGAAGCAAGGAGGCTGCTCGATATTGAGCCGGGGTTCACCATCAAGAGCATCTCGGATATCAGAGAAAAGGTGCGACTTGCCTCGCTGAGTGCCATCATTGACCCATCAGGCCTTCTTGAAATCCAGCGGACGCTTTCTTCCCTGCATGAGCTCCGCAGCCGGCTTAAAGATGCGGCCAAAGATTTTCCGCTCCTCTGGGAAATCGCCGGGCGGATCACCCCCCTACCGCAGGTGGAGAAGAACATCGCAGGCTGTCTCAGCCCCGAGGGCGAGGTGCTGGACATGGCATCACCGGAGCTTGCCCGGATCCGTCAGGAACTGAAGCAAACGCGCGCTCAGATCCTTGAGCGGCTTGAAGCCATCACCAGGTCACCGCGATGGCAGCGCATCCTCCAGGAAGACATCATCACCGAGCGTGAAGGACGTTACGTCATCCTCGTCAAGACGGAATGCCGCCACGAGATAAAAGGTATCGTGCATGACATTTCCAATACCGGCGCCACGGTCTTTATCGAGCCCAGCTCCACCGTGGGGCTTGGTAATGCCATGCGGGAACTTGTCATCGAGGAGCGGCGCGAGGTGGAAAGGATCCTTGCCCGGCTCAGCGCCGAGGTGGGCAGCCACCGCGAGGAAATTGACGAAAACGTTGCCCTTGCCGCCCAGCTTGACCTGATCTTCGCCAAGGCAAAATACGCGCGGGCAGTCAAGGCAGCCGAACCGGAGATCATCATCCCGGAGGCAGGGAAAAACATCATCCGGCTCATCAATGCGAGGCATCCGCTTCTCGGCAGCCGGGCGGTGCCGTTTTCCCTCACCCTCGGAAAGGACTTCTCCGTGCTTGTCATCACCGGTCCCAATACCGGCGGGAAAACGGTAACCCTCAAGACAATCGGGCTGCTCAGCCTGATGGCGCTTGCCGGCATTCCCATACCCGCTTCCGGTGATAGTCAGATCCCCGTCTTTGACGGGATTTTCGCCGATATCGGCGATGAGCAGAGCATCGAGCAAACCATCTCCAGCTTCAGCTGGCATATGGGGAACATCGCTCGCATCCTGAAAAAAGCCACCGGGAGGAGCCTTGTCCTCCTTGACGAACTGGGAACTAGTACTGACCCTATAGAGGGCACCGCCCTTGCCAAAGCCGTCCTGCGCCATTTCCTCGCCCGCGGTTCCCTCGTGGTCGCCACGACACATTACAGCGACCTTAAAGCCTTTGCCCATGCCACGGCGGGCTTTCAGAATGCCTCGCTTGAGTTTGACCCGGTGACCTTAAGTCCCACCTACCAGCTCCGCGTGGGCGTGCCCGGCGGCAGCAACGCCCTTGCCGCGGCGATGCGCCTCGGTATCCCTGAAGAGATCATCAGCGAGGCACGCTCATGGCTTGCCGGGGGAAGCCTTGAGCTGGAAAAGCTCCTCAACAGCCTCATGACAGAAAACCAGAAGGTGGCACGCCTTAGGCAGGAGCTTGAGCGGGAAAAGGAAGAACTGGAGCGCCGCAATGCCGAGATGGAGAACGAGCTGAAACGCCTCCGCGAGGAAAAGGAAAGGGTAAAGCTGGAAGCACGGGACGAGATCGTGCGCCGTGCCGCCGAGCTTAACCGGCTCATCCGCGAGGCATCAAATGAGCTGAGAAAGGCGAAAAGCGAGAAGTCGATCACCCTTGCCCGGCAGACGCTTGCCACCGTGCGCGAGAAGCTGGAAAGCCCCGCCTGGAAAACGGAAGTAAGTCCGGCTGCATCACCGGCAGACCGGCCGCTCCAGGTCGGGGACAGCGTGCTCATCCGCGACGTGGGGCTGAACGGCATCGTCACCGCCATTTCCGAGGAAACACGCGAGGTTGAGGTGCAGGCCGGAAGGACGAAGCTGCGGCTTGGCATGGAAAGCGTGGTCAGGAGCACCCCCGCCGCGAGCACCCCTCCCCCCGCCGGAACCATGCCGGCTGTAACCCGCATCCCACGCGAACTTGACCTGCGCGGCAGACGTGCCGACGAGGTGGAAGCCGCCCTTGACGGCTACCTCAATGATGCCGTAAAGGCAGACCTCACCGAAGTACGTATTATCCACGGCATCGGCACGGGCACGGTACGGAACATTGTCCGCCAGTTTCTCGCCACACATCCCCTGGTGAGGTCGTTCCGCCCCGGCGAAAGAAGCGAGGGTGGTGATGGAGCAACCGTCGTCCGCCTTTAGAAGTACTCTGCATACCCCACGGAGACACATTCTGAGCCGTAGTCAGACACTTGGGATCCTTGATGGACTGCACTGCGACGTTGACCAGGCTGCCATTAAGTATTTGCCACCCGGTCTTGCCCCGGCTGAAGTTGAAAGACATGTCAAGGGGCTTGACCTGTCTCCGAATATCAGCACCCAGCTTGTGGATAAAGTCATTTCTTCAAAGACCGGCGGACTCATCATCCGCGGCAGCCAACGGTGCGTCCTGATCTTTCCGCCGCTCCCTCTGGGGGAAGAATGCCTTACGGGTAATGCCGCCATGCAGGCACTGAGATTGCGCCTTGAGAAAGACCACCTCACCGCACTGGTGCTGGTACGTCTCGGTGCCTATGCCATCGGTATTTATCGGGGAGAAAGAAGGCTCAGCAGCAAGGTCGGCACCGGGCTTATCCACGCAAGACACCGTCAGGGCGGCTCATCATCACGGAGGTTCCAGCGCCACCGCGAAAAGCAGATTGAGTATTTTCTTACCCGCGTCTGCGAGCATGCCCGCACGCTGATTGAACCCCGCATGAGGGAGCTTGACTGCATCGTTTACGGAGGTGCATGGACGACCATTCAGCTTTTGCGCAAACAATGCCCGCTGCTGAACAGGCTGAAAATAAAGGAGCTTCCGCCGCTCCTTGATATTCCCGAACCAAAACAGGCAGTCCTGGAAGAAGCCGCCAGCCGCGTGTGGTCAAGCACCGTCCTGGAGTGGATAGACAGCCCCGGCACGCTCATGACGGAGCCATAAGAGACTAAACTGCCATTGTTCAGCCAGCCTTACCCGCCATCAGCTCTTTCAGGCGTGCCACCGCCCGGGGGAACACCTCGCCGATCCTTTCATAAAACCGCAGGTGGGCTGCCCTATCAAGCGGGGTCTCCCCCTGATTGATGATGACAAGCCTGGCACCGGCATCCAGAGCCACCCTGGGCATATCAGCCGCCGGATAGACCACGAGGCTTGAGCCACAGACAATGAAAAGGTCGCTTCTGCGGGAATGAAAGTAGGCTTCGGCAAGATCCCTGGCGGGCAACGGGTCGCCGAAGTTCACCACGGTGGAGACAAGCCTTCCCCCGCAGAGAGGACAGATATCCTCGCCTTCCATCCGGTCCATCCTGAACTCACAGCCCGTGCAGCGCACCTTGGTGAGGTTACCGTGAAGCTCGGCAAGAAGTTCCGGTCTGATACCGGACCTGAGATGCAGGTTATCCACGTTCTGGGAGATGAGAAAGGCAAGTTTACCGAGGCTCTGCAGTTCCACGATTGCCAGATGCCCGGCATTGGGCTTGGCCGAGGCAAAGTCCTGGGATGGCGTGGGTAACCCCTTTTCACGGCGCGTCCAGATACCATCCGGGCCGCGGAAATCGTGCAGCCCCGATTCCGTGCTGATGCCAGCACCGGTAAAGACCACAAGGTGCTTTGCGGCATGCATCCAGCTCGCCAGAAGCCCTATTCTCTCTTCAAGGCAAGACAGGTTCGCACCCATTGACAGGACTACCGCTCATGACATTCCTCCATATTTTACCAGCGGACGGCATGGCAAACCAGCCCAGGTTATACTATGATAGAAAGGATACTCATGAACGAGACCGCCTTCAGGAAAGACGTCCTTCTTTTTTCCATCCTGCACGCGTTGATTTTTCTCTGCCTTTTTGCACCGGTTGCCATTTCCTTCTACCACGGCACCGGTACCCTTGAGCTTTACTACGCCAAGAGGATGCTGTCCGGAGAGGTCCCCTACCGCGACTTCGCCACCGAGTACCCACCGCTGGCGCTTCTGAGCTTTATACTGCCGGGGCTTTTTTTCCGCACCACAGCAGCGTATAGCTTTGCCTTCGCTGCCGAACTCCTGATTTTTGACCTTTTCATCATCTTCTTCATTGCGGACATCTCACGGTGCCTGAAATACCCTGTCCGCACCACGCTTGCTATCTTCACCACCGCAGTTATTGCCACCGGAGCAATCACCGTCTGCCGCTATGACATCCTGCCCGCCATGCTCACCACCATGGCGCTCTGGGCATTCATCAGGGGGAAAAACAGGCTCTGCTGGGCGGCGCTTGCCCTGGGTTTTGCCACCAAGATCTACCCCGTCCTGCTTGCCCCTCTGCTGTTCGTCCATCAGCTCAAACAAAAACAATACCGCAAGCTTGCCAGCGGGATCGCGACCTTTCTTGCAGTAACCGTTCTGATCAGCCTGCCCTGGCTTGTCATCGACGCAGAAGGCTACGGGCACTCTTTTACCTATCACCTCTCCCGCGAGCTCCACGCCGAAAGCAGCTACGGCACTGCCCTCCTTGCCGCCCAAGTGCTGGGGCTAACTGAGGTACAGGGGAAGCTTACCTACGGCTCGTGGAACCTTTTCTCACCGCTTGCCGATAGGCTCGCCGGGGCTTCCTTCTATGTGCTCGTCATCCTTCTCCTCGCCCTCTACGCCACCGCCTATTTTCGCCGGGGAGAAAACGCCCCGATGGCATTCCTCCGCCATGCCAACCTTGCCGTACTCATTTTTCTCCTCGCCAACAAGGTTTTCTCCGCACAGTACCTCGTCTGGCTCTGCCCGCTCATCCCGCTGCTTGCCCTGGACGGGCAATACACCATCAGCATCATTTTCGCCGTCGCCTGCGCCATCACCCAGTATGTTTACCCCTATGCCTACGCGGACTTTGAGCTTGCCAAGCCGCTCCCGGTTTTCCTTCTTTTCATCCGTAACCTGCTCCTTTTTGTCACTGCCATCATGATCGCCCTGTCCCGAAGACATCCCGCCCAAGCACAGATATCCGAAGACCCGCATTCCTGATCCCCACGGTTCTACATCCCGGCTACTGTCTTCCCCCTCCCGGCCCAAGCGGTGGCAGCCATTGCAATCGTTAACACCCACCTCACCCCTGTGTCCCCTCTCCAGCCAGCAGCACCGGTAACAACCCATCATATTTATGGCTGGAGAGGGGGCGAAGCCCCCTCTTGAACAC
>JAOAEN010000081.1 GCA_026416775.1 Dehalococcoidales bacterium | reverse complement strand
GTCCCACCACCAACAATTACTGCGTTCTTCTTTAATGCCATAAGCGTCTCTCCTTACCTCTTACTTTGTGCTTCGGGCAAACCGGAACTATGCCTGCTGATTGGCTGGCCTGTATTTCTTATATTATCAGAAAACGTCGGGCAACGCAAAGTTACCCAGTTTGACACTCATGCGCGAAAACGGCTATCATATTCCAGATACATTTTTCTTTTTAGCTTTTTCGGTCCCGAAAGGAGAAAGGCATGGCAAAAAACAAAGAGGAAGTGATCCTTTCCACTCTGTGGTCAGCAGGGTGCGGCTCCCACGGCGGTTGCGGCTGCGAAATCTACGTCAGGGATGGAAAGGTGACCAGGGTCGAAGGCAACCCCAAACATCCCTTCAATCAGGGCAGGCTCTGCGCCAAGGGGCTGGCAATCCCCCAGTACATGTACCATCCCGACCGCGTACTTTATCCCCTGAAGCGCGTGGGAGAGAGGGGAGAAGGCAAGTGGCAGCGCATCAGCTGGGATGAAGCCTACGATACCATTGAAAAGAAGCTCAAGGAAATCCGTGCCAAGTACGGGGCGGAATCGGTCATCTTCTGCCAGGGTACCGGGCGTGACATCGGTGGGCCGATTACCTTCCTGATGTATGCCTACGGCAGTCCCAACTGGGTGCAGGTCGGGCTTGCCGGTCATGCCTGCTACACGCCACGTCTCGGTGCGATGTACGCCACGCAGGGGCACTACAGCGTTGCCGATTGCTCCCAGTTCTTCGAAAAACGCTATGATTCGCCCGAATGGCGCCCGCCCAAGTACATCATCATCTGGGCCCAGAACCCGTCCACCGGCTGCCACGATGGCTTTTACGGGCACTGGATTGTTGACTGCATGCGGCGCGGCTCCAAGCTCATCACCGTTGACCCGCGGCATACCTGGTTCACCACCCGCTCCGAGGTGCACCTCCAGCTCCGTCCCGGCACCGATGGTGCCCTTGCCCTGGGGATGCTGAACGTGATCATCAACGAGGGTATCTACGACAAAGAGTTCGTTGCGAAATGGTGCTACGGCTTTGAAGAGCTGAAGAAGCGCGTTCAGGAATACCCGCTGGACAAGGTGGAGCAGATTACCTGGGTGCCCAGGGAGAAGATCATCCAGGCAGCCCGCCTCTACGCCATGAACAAGCCTTCTGCCATTCACTGGGGTGAGCCGGTGGATGCCCAGCCCGCAGGGAGTGTCGTCGCCCAGGCAATCAACCACCTCTGGGCAATTACCGGCAACATTGATAACCCCGGCGGCAACGTCATTGCCCGCAACTCGCACGGCGTTACCACCTATCCCTTCAGCACCGCCGAGCTCCTCAAGCTCTACGGAGAGGAGCTGGTGAAGAAGCTCAACGAAAAAAGGATCGGTGCCGATAGATACCCGATGATCAAGAACTTCCGCGGCTGGGTGCAACCGGACGTTCTCATCGAGCAGATGGAGACCGGCAAGCCCTACCCGATCAAGGGCGCCTGGATCCAGACCTCAAACATCATCGGTGGGCAGGCAGCCGACCCGCGGCGCCACTACAACGCGATGAAGAAGCTCGAGTTCATCGTGGTGGTTGACCTCTTCCAGACGCCGACGAGCATGGCGCTTGCCGATATCTTCCTTCCCGCCTGCACCATCTGCGAGAAAGAGAGCTTCCGCTCCTGGTGGCAGCCGCTGGGCGTTTCGGTCAAGGCGGTGGAGCCGCTTGGCGAGTGCAAGTCGGACTGGGAAATTAACCTTGAGCTTGCCAAACGCCTGGCAACCACGCCCATCAAGTACAGAACCGTCCGCGACCTGATCAACGACCGCCTCAAGGACGGCAACACCGATTTTGAAAAGCTCAAGGCAAAGGGCTGCTGGGAATACCCGCCGGAAGGGCACAACACGCGCCCGTACTACCGGTATGAAAAAGGGCTTCTCCGTCCGGATGGCAAGCCCGGCTTTGATACGCCTACCGGCAAGGTCGAGCTTTATTCCAAGCGTTACGAGGAATGGGGGCTTGATCCCCTCCCCTACTACGAGGAGCCGAAGGAAAGCCCGCTCGCCACGCCGGAGCTTGCCAAGGAGTACCCGCTCATCCTCACCACCGGGCGCCGCTCGCCCGTTTTCTTCCATTCCGAGCACCGCATGATTCCCTGGCTGAGGGAGCTTGATCCCTACCCCATTGCCGAGATCAACGATAAGACCGCAAAGTCACTCGGCATCGTGGACGGTGAGTGGGTCTATGTGGAGAACCGCTACGGGAGAATCAGGGTGAAAGCCAAGGTAACCCCGACGGCCCATCCCAAGGTGGTGACGGTACCGCACGGCTGGTGGCTACCGGAGACCGATGGCAAAGCCCCCGGTTTCTTCAGCACCTGGGAGCATAACGTCAACAACCTCACGACAATGGGCAACCAGGCGAAATCCGGTTTCGGCGGTACCAACTATCGCTCCAACCTCTGCCGTATCGTGAAAATCACTGCCCAGAAGAAGGAGTAGCTATGGCACGCAAAGGTCTGTTCATTGAGTGGGAATACTGCACCGGCTGCCATGCCTGTGAGGTCGCCTGCAAGCAGGAACACAACTTCTCCGAGGGTAATTGCGGGGTCAAGGTCTACGAGGTTGTCACCACGTCACCACCGGACAAGGTATATGTTGACTTTATGCCCGTGGTCACCCGCCTGTGCGATCTCTGTGCCGAAAGAACCGCGCGGGGCGAGATGCCCGCCTGTGTGAAACACTGCCAGGCACTCTGCATGAAATACGGAACGGTGGAAGAGCTGGCAAAGGCGCTGGAGAAATCACCGCGCTCTTCCGTCTTCGTGCCACACTAGCCATTTCCCCGAGCCTTACCCGAACGGGTGATCTGCCGGGCAGCGGTAGCCAGCAAGAAGTCCGCGGGGGACCTGCTGGAGCAGCTCTTCCATCTTCCAGGGTTCCTTGCCGAACTTCACCAGGTTATGGGAGATTACCGGCTCGGAGTAAAGCCCGATGGTATTCCCCGCAATGCTGAAGACCGAGCCGCTGATGTCCTTGGCGGCATCCGAGGCGAGATAGCAGATGAACGGGGCGACGTATTCAGGGTCCGGAGTGAAATCAATCATCCCCTTGAAGCCCGCCGGTCCTTCAAAGACAAAGGGGCTTTCCCCGGCATAGGCATAGGCATCAAGCTCGTACGAGGCGCGCGTCCTGGCAAACGGAGAAAAGGCATTACAGGTAATGCCATACTTGCGCAGCTCAATTGCCACTGCCTTGGTCAGACCGACCACCCCGGCATTGGCCACGCAGTACTCGGCATGCTTGATGACATCACCGAGCCATGCCCTTGAAGTGCAGTTGATGATACGTCCCCATTTCTGCCTGATCATGTGCGGGACGGCATGGCGGATGGTATTGAAGTACCCCTTCGGCTTGACGCGGGTAACCCTATCAAAAAGCTCCTCCGTCATCTCCTCAATGGGGCTGAAGCCGAAAGCCCCGGCGACATTGACGAGGATGTCTATCCTGCCGAAGCGGTCAATGGCAGTCTGGATGAGCTCTGCCGCAACATTGAAATCGGAAATATCGCCGAAGAACGCCACCGCTTCACCGCCCATATCGCGTATGGCCTGAGCGGTCGTTTCCGCATCCCCGCTCACCATATCAAGCCCCTTCTTAAACCACTCCTGCCTGTCCTGGCTCAATGCCTTTTCCTGCTCGTCGGTAAGAAAGGCCTTACCCGTGGAGCCGGGCTTACGGTTATTGGTCACCACCTTGGCACCCTCTTTCGCAAGCCCGATAGCAATGGCACGACCGACGCCCTGCCCTGAGCCGGTAACCACCGCAACTTTGCCTTCAAGAATCCTATTCATTTTTCGCTCTTCCCGCCTTTCCAGCAAATATTCTTTCCAGTCCAGCAATCGCTGTATTTGACAAAAACCGTAACCGGGGCTACTTCCCGCCCTCGAACCTGTCAAGCCGAGATTCCAGCTCCTTCTGCCTCATTGCCAGCGTGAGATCACGGCGCATGTTTTCCAGCACCCCGCGCGCTACGTCCGTGGTACGCCGCAACCCCCCGGTCAGCCCGTCAGGGAAATCCATGGTGACCAGCACGTTATAGATATCGTCCATCACCCCGAGCAGCTCCTCGCCACGCGAGAGGTCACCCCGCCTCATGGCATCAAGGAGATAGCGCCGCAGCTCCCCGACCGCCTCCCCCATCCCGTGCAGATAGGAGATGACATCGACACCAAGCTCACCCGGGGGCATGAACCCCCTGCCTTCAACAATGGCGAGCGTGATACTGGCTTCGGCAAATTCCTTTTCCGCATCGCGGATAAGCCCGCTGATGCCCGCATCTCCATGTTCACCGGCAATTTTCCATGCTTCATTGAGAAGCCCGCGTGCCTGTCCGAGCGCTTCCCCTGCCAGAGCGAATTCCCGCCGGTGCACGGCACGTATGGCGACTGATGAATGACGGATGACCTCACGGCAGAGCGGGATGAGTTTCTCCCGCGCCTCGTCGCGGGAAATCAGGGTCCTCCTGAGTTCTTCGGCAATAGGATCCAGATTACCCGTCATGTCCCTTCTCCTGTATGAGCGCGGCAAGCCGGCGGCACGCCTCCTCCACGTCCCCGGCAAGCATGACGGCACTGACCACAGCCACAGCATCTGCCCCCGCCGCCACCACCTCACCGATATTAGCCTCACTTATTCCGCCGATCGCCACCACAGGTAAGTCTACTGCTCGCTTGATCTCGGCAATCCTGCCCGGACCGACCACCTCGGCGCCATCCTTCGTCGCCGTGGCAGACATGGCACCGACCCCGAGATAATCGGCACCGGCAGCCGAAGCAGACATTGCCGCTTCCACCGTGCGCGCCGAGCAGCCCAGTATCTTATCCGCCGGTAACAACCTGCGGGCAATTTCTGCCGGAAGGTCATCCCTGCCGATGTGAAGCCCATCCGCCTCCACGGCAAGGGCAACCTCAAGGCTATCGTTAACAATGAAGAGCACGCCATGCTGTTTACAGAAATCGCTTATTTCCCCCGCCATACGGAAGAACTCACGGCGGCTTGAGTGCTTGTCCCGTAGCTGAATGACCTTTGCCCCACCCCGCACCGCTTTTCCCGCCACGTCCAGATGATGCCTTCCCCCGAGAAGTGCCGTATCAATGATGACGTATAGACCGGAGAGCTTTGCCAGCCTGTCCTTCCGGCAAAGCCGCAGCACCAGGTCCTTTTCAATCGTGTAGAGGGTAAACCTGGCCCCCTCGTATTTCTCCGCATCGAGACCGAGTGCCGGGTCCTTTGCCAGCTCTTCAATGACCCGCAGTGCTTCCTGCACCCGGCGGGCATTGGCGGCTACTGTCGCTGCACCTTCCCGTTTCCCCGTTTCGCCGGAGGCTTTCCTGCCGGCACCGATATCACGAAGCGCATCCCTTGCGGTGATGAGCTTTCGCTCAAATTCCGGGTTCATGCGCAGCAAATCGTGGCGGAGGTCCTTGAGCTGCTGGGTCAGGACGGCATCGTTCAGCACAAAACGGGCGAATTCCTCAAGGACACGCAGCCCCTCGCCAAGCCGGTTCAAATTGGCATCAATAATACGCAGTTTATCCCTTGCGATGAGACCCATGGAAATCTGCTTCGGCGTTTAATTCTAACACACCAGGTGCAGACGGTAAAGCGCACTACCCGCTGATGGCGTTTTCAATCATCTCAAGATGACTTACACGTCCCCTCCCGTCCAGGCGGATGGCGACCACGTTAATCTGCCAGTCCGGAGGTAAACCATCATGGGTCTGCAGGTAGTAATCCGCAAGCTCCCGCAGTCTTGCCGCCTTGTCCTGCGTGACCGCCTCTTGCGGGCTTCCGAATGCATCACCCGTCCTTGTCTTCACCTCAACAAAGACAACCGCATCATCTTTGCAGGCAACGATATCAATTTCCCCGACGGGACAGCGGTAATTCGTCTCAATAACGGCATACCCCCGCTTCCTGAGGAACGCAACGGCAAGCCTTTCCCCGAGAGCACCGATATCCTTCCGCTTCATTGCCTCTGCAGCACTTCCGCCACCGGGCGGAACGAACGCCGGTGTACCGGGCACGGCCCCAGGCGCATCAGGCACTCAAGATGCTCTTTGGTGCCGTATCCCTTGTGGGCGGCAAACCCGTAGCCCGGATACTTCCGGTCCAGCTCCATGACCATACGGTCACGGGTGACCTTGGCAACAATCTGTCTCTTATACACATC
>JAOAEN010000080.1:3070-6257 GCA_026416775.1 Dehalococcoidales bacterium | reverse complement strand
GAGCGAGGCGATTACATCTCCGTCCCAGTTCTGTTCACGGTCAACGGTATGGCTATCAGCCGGCTCGGCAGGGTCGCGGATGAGCACGGCGCGCATGCCCACCGCGCGTGCCCCGGAAAGTTCGCGGCTGCTGCCATCACCGACGTAGAGGCATTCTCCGGGGACCACACCGAGGGCTTCCGTGGCAAGGTGGTAGATGCGCGGGTCAGGCTTCTTGATGCCGGCAGTGCAGGAGAACACGGTAACATCGAAATAGGGGGCAAGCGGGGTGTCCTTCCAGATAAGCGGGATTTCGCCGGAGCAATCGCTGATAAGGCCGATTTTATAGCTTCCTCTCTTGAGGGCGGAAAGTGTTTCAATGGCGTAAGGTCGCACCTGCATGGAGCGTCTGGTATAGTCAAGGCGCACCCTGAAGGCATGCTCTACCTGTGAGTCCTGCGGCTGGATATTGAGCGTGCGGCAGATATGCACGATGCTGTCGCGCTGGTTGCGGTGGATGCCGAGGGTACGCTCAAGGAAGAACCCTGCCCACAGGCGCTTGAACTCACCGGCCGGAATGCCGAGGATCTCCGCCATCTCTTCAAGTACCCGCTCGTACTCCGGGCGGCGGAAGTTCTCGATCAGCGTCCCGAAGAGGTCAAAAATAACGGCGCGGTAGCGCTGTCTTTGCTGTCCCCGGTGGGATAGAGCTATGTCTTTTCTTCCTTCCAAATCTTACCGCCCTCGGGAAGGACAAAAATGTCTTCCCCGGCAAGCTTTTTCTCAAGGGTGGTCTTCAGTGTGGCGATGGGGACGCGTATCTGGTTCATGCTATCGCGCTCGCGGATGGTGACCATGTTGTCCTCAAGCGACTGGAAGTCCACCGTCACACAGAAGGGCGTGCCCAGCTCGTCCTGACGGCGGTAGCGCCGCCCGATGCTCTGGGTATCGTCATACTGCGTCATGAAGCAGGGGCGCAGGCTGGCATGGATGTCTTTTGCCAGGGAGACGAGGTTCTCTTTCCGGCTCAACGGGAGCACTGCCACTTTGATCGGGGCAATGTCCGGGTGGAAGTGCAGGACCACGCGCATTTCGTCCTTGTCCGGCTCTTCATCGTAGGCATCACAGAGAAAGGCAAGCACCGCCCGGTCAACGCCGGCGGAAGGCTCGATGACATAGGGGACATAGTGCTCTTTTGTCTCGTCGTCGTAGTAGTCAAGGGTCTTGCCGCTCGCCTGGGCATGCTGCTTCAGGTCAAAATCGGTGCGGTTGGCAATCCCCTCAAGCTCCGCCCAGCCGTGCGGGAAGGCAAAGATGATATCGGTGCAGGCGCGGGCGTAGTGGGCAAGCTTTTCCTTCGGATGGGGCGAAAGCCCGAGGTGTTCCCTCTTGATACCGAACCTCGTATACCAGTTCAGGCGTTCCTCCACCCAGTAGTTGAACCATCTCTCGTCCGTCCCCGGCTTGACGAAGTATTCGAACTCCATGATCTCAAATTCACGGCTGCGGAAGATGAAGTTGCCGGTGGTAATCTCGTTGCGGAAGGCCTTTCCCTGCTGGGCGATGCCGAAGGGCAGGCGCTTGCGACTGGTGGTAAGCACGTTTTCAAAGTTGACGAACATCCCCTGAGCGGTCTCCGGGCGGAGATAGACTACCGCAGCATCGTCCTCCACCGGGCCGATGAAGGTCTTGAACATGGTATTGAACATGCGCTCCTCGGTGAGCTCACCGCCGCAGGAGGGACATTTATCCCCCGTGAGGTCGTCCGCCTTCCATCTCAGGTGGCATTTCTTGCATTCTACGAGCGGGTCTTTGAAGCTGGCGACATGACCGCTGGCTTCCCAGACCCTGGAGTTCATGAGGATGCTGGAATCAATGCCGACGACGTCGTCGCGCTCCTGCACGAGGCTGCGCCACCATGCTTGCTTGACGTTGCGCTTGAGTTCCACGCCGACAGGGCCGTAGTCCCAGCAACCAGAAAGACCCCCGTAGATTTCGCTTGAGGGGAAGATGAAACCGCGGCGCTGGCAGAGGGAAACAAGTTTCTCCATGCTGACCTTAACTGTATTTTCTGGCATGCCTTTATGACTCCTTACGGGTTCCAGAATGCTGCTGGCGTGCCTCGTGGATGATCCTGGAGAAGAAAACGGCGAGGAACACGCCACCGATCGCCATGACAGTAACGGCAAATACCCAGACGGGTATGAGCTTCACCCGATAAGCATTGTAAAGGAAACTATCAAGCATTGTAAAGACGATGATGAGCTGGGGGATGATGACGACCTGGCTCATTACCGCAAGGAGCTTTCCTGTCAGGACGCCCGGTGCCTGCAGGTATCCCGTCGCGAGCAGGACGACCCTTACCGCGATAAATGCGAGCAGGGCGAAGAATGCCTGTGCAAGGACCATGACGGTGATGAAGACTTCTTTCCCCAGCCACCTGTCCGGCAGCCCGTTGTGGAAGTGGTAGGCAAGCCGTGCCGGAAGTTCGGGGTAGAAGACGGCGGCGAGGACGGCGGAGATGACAACCAGCCCGAATGGCAGGACGATCAGCCGGAACGGGAAGGAACTTTTGATTCCGTTTTTGCTGTCTTCAGGTCTTGTCAAGGTTTGACCCCCGGGTCTACAGGATATGGTCTTAGCGCCGGATGCGGTCAAGCCGCAGGAAAGCTTGGCGTTTCTCACTGGCCCCGACTTTTGCCCGGCCGAGTGCCCGCGCGAGGATTTCAATGCTCTGGTCGTAGGTCTTCCTGTCCACCGGGTAGGGGATGCCGTCCTTACCCCCGTGGGCAAAGGTGTAGCGGGCGGGGTCTCGGTAGCTGGGGGGAACACCGTGGATGAGCTCGGAGATCAGGCTCAATGCCCTTATCGTCTTTGCCCCCACGCCGGACAGCCCCAGCAGTTTCTCAAAGTTCTCCGGTTTCCGCTCGTAGGTGCTCAGGAGGATCCTGCCCAGGCTTTCGGGGTGCAGGTCGGCCGCGTAGATCCGGTGGCGGGCAGGCAGGCTGAGCGTTTTTATCTTTTTGAGGTCGGCAATGACTTTCTCCGGTTTCTCTTCGCGCGCAACTAGGGTAATTGTGCTGCGGGCGGGGGCGCTTTCACCTGCCGTGAGGTTGAGTGCCGTGCCGACGGCTTCGGCGGCTATCCCGGCATGCGGTTCGTTGACAAAGTCCTTCACGCTTTCCCCCAGCCAGTGGTAGCGGCGGGG
>JAOAEN010000080.1:0-3060 GCA_026416775.1 Dehalococcoidales bacterium | reverse complement strand
CGGGCATAGCGGTTTGTCTCGTTCATGCCTTGCTGGACCACTGTCCAGCCACCCGTTGCGGTGAAGATAAAGGTGTGGTGGTAGAGCTGGTAGCCGTCCTGAACGGCGGCGCTGTCCACCTTGGCAGACATGCGGCTGGCATAGACAAGGGGGGCGGGATCAATGGCAAGTGTGTCTGCCCATATTTCAATCTCTTCTGGCGTCTGGCGGGATGTCTTACCCTTGCCGCCGGCAACGAAAAGCCCGAGTTCTTTTTCCATGCCGCGGATGCCTTCCTTGAGGGCACCGCATAGAGTGGTGGTAAGCCCGCTGGAGTGCCAGTCAAAGCCGAGCACACAGCCAAATGCCTGGAACCAGTAGGGATGGGAAAGACGGCGCAGCATTTCTCCGGCGCCGAACTCGGCGACGATGGCAACCGTGATTTCGCGGGCAAGCAGCACCATGCGCTCAAAAAGCCAGCGTGGCGCCTTGCCGTAGTGCAACGGCAGATTGGCGATGCCGGTCCTTTGAGGCACGCTCTAACCCCTTACTATGAAGCACAGGTGCTGCAATTGCCAGACGTGCAGCTCGAGCACGAGCTTGAGCTATCGGTGCCGGGTACCCGTGTCGGGATGCCGCTGCCGCTGGTGGTGAAGGCGGTGAAGGTGGAGATTTTGCGTTTTGCCATGTTGCGGCAGCGGGGGCACTCCGCATCCTTGTCCGCCTGGCTTAAGGGACGCATCAGCTCAAATTCTGACTTACACTGTGAACAGATATATTCGTAAATCGGCATCTTCTTTCACCCAAGAATAGTTTAAACTCTTTGCCTGGTATTTTCAAGGAGGCGGAATTCGGTCTCCGTTTGCCTTCGGTTATCATGCTCATCGTCCCCTTTTGTCTCTTCCCCTGAGCGGTGACGTAAAGAGGGCCATATGGTTGGGTGGGGAAGCGAAGAAAAGATAGGAACTATCTGCATTCCGCAGCTTGCGGGCTGTTGACCGCCGTGTTACGATGTTAGCGGACTGGCTCTTCGAGGAGGTATCGCTTTGTTTTACAAGCTTGACATAAATACACACGCGCGTGAGGAATTTCTTGATATCACGCGGCAGGTGCACGAGGTGGTCAGTCGTAGCGGGGTGAAAAGCGGGCTCTGCCACATCTTCGTGCCGCATACCACCGCCGGCATCCTTATCAACGAGCACGCTGATCCTTCGGTTGTTGATGATATTGCCGCAAAGCTGACGGACCTTGTTCCGTTACGCGGTAGCTACCAGCACCTTGAGGGGAATTCGCCGGCGCATATCAAGGCAGGCCTCATCGGCAGCTCCGTGACCGTCTTTGTTGAGGACGGGCTGCTTACCCTCGGGACATGGCAGGGGATTTTCTTCGGTGAGTTTGACGGGCCGCGCCGCAGGCAGGTCTGGCTGAAGGTTGTTGCCACACCCTAGCTACCACCGGGCGTGTGACTGCCCCGTGCGGTTTCTCACGAAAAGCAGGAGCGGAAGCGGAAGTGCCGCAAGTACTGCCCAGAAGAAGAACGGGTAACCATCGCCGAATCTGGCAAAGCTGTTGCCGAGGGGTGGTCCGAGGAAGGCGCCGAGCATGGAGACCGAGTTGGCAAGCCCGGTAGCGGTGCCTCCGTATTTGCTTCCCACGCCTTCTATTTCAAAGACCATCACGGTGAACAGGGCGGATGCCCCGCTCCGCAGGAACCCGCAGGCGATGACCAAGATCCATACTCCCGTGCTGTTGACAAGGGGTAAGAACGCGAGCGCCAGTACCGTGGAAAGGGCGGAGATGAAGACCACCGTCTTTCTTGAACCGATGTGGTTGGAAAGGAGTGTCATGGGGATGACGCCGATGGCGTTGACCGCGTTGAACATGGTGATGACGCTATCCGCCGCGGCGGGTGTCCAGCCGATGTTTCTCAGGTAAAGTGGGAGGTATCCGAGGAAACCCATCGTGGCTCCCCAGAGGGCGGTGGTGATGATGCCGATGATCCAGACCTCTTTCAGCCGGGCAACATGGGATAATGCCTGCTTGAAGGGCACCTTGCTTTCCGCCGGTTCGGTGGTCTGCGGAGCAGGCGGCTCACGGGTGGTTGCCCAGAGCAGCCCGATCATGGCGGTGGGGATACCGTAGAAAAGCATCACCCAGCGCCAGCTTCCGAAAGCCGGGGCGAGCACCGTGGCGCTGATCATGCTGGCGACCACGGCACCGAGCCCCCAGGCAATGTTGAGCAGGGCATTGGCAAGGGCAAGCTGACGCCCCCCGAACCACTCTGCGGTTGCCTTGGGTACGATGCTCGGGGCAGCGGCAACGGTAAGCCCGAAGAGGAACATGACCGCTGCCATGCTGAAGAAGTCCACGGTCAGCCCGCGCAGCGCCCCGAAAAGTCCGGCAAAGACGCAGAGCACGATGAGCGTGCGCTTGACGCCGAAGCGGTCGGCAAGCAGCCCCCCGGGTAGCCCGATGAAAACGCCGGCAAGCGGGTCCATGCCCCAGATAAACCCGACATCAACCACGCTCAAATTCAGGTCTTCCGAGATCTGTTTGAAAAGGACGGGCATGCAGAGACGGGAAGCTCCTGTGAGCATGGCATAACTGAGCATGGCCACCGCCAGAATGTACCAGCGGTAGCGGGGGTGCGTGTGTGATATCATCAGGTCTCTATTTTATATGCTATCACTTCGTGCCGCAGGATAGCAATTGTCCTCTGGGGCGGTTCTGTTTGCCTCCGGTTGGGCTTCCATGCTCACTTACCATCTTTATTTCTCTTCCAGAGAGGTTGACCTTGTCTGCCTGCGGTTGATTTTGCATGCTCACCCACTTTCTCCCCCTCTCACATAGAAGCACCTGCGGGACCGGTAAATTCAGTTGTGTGAGAGGGGGAGATAAATTTTAAAGAGGGGACAATTCCCGTCTCGAGTCCACTAGCACGGGGTTGATGTGTTTCGGTTGATAAAATCAAGATAGGTTTCACCTTCTTGACTCCGCGCACCAGACTAATTACTCAGCTATGTGAGGGGTGCATAGATAATAGCTTCGCTCCTCTTTACTCCCCTTCAAGAGGAGATCTTT